>NZ_CAXAVM010000097.1:0-26070 GCF_963972345.1 uncultured Gimesia sp.
CTCTGTCAACCCGTATCGCCACATGATATTGTTCATCCCCCTTGACGCCCCCATGACTTTCCCCAAAATAATCCACCATGAATAACCCCACATGCAACGAAACCACAGACCACAGAAAACGAACCCCAGTTCCACAGATCGAACACCAGAATGAACCCACAAAGACAACAAGTTTTCAATGTCCCCTCCCCCGAGCGCGTGCCACTGTCGGCTTGCCCGACCGTATGCGAACAACCAGCCCGCCATCTAATAAAACAGGGTGAGCCCGAATAAAATTCGGGCCGAGCACAGCGAGCAGGAGGTCACAGCTAATGCGTTCATTTCAGCATCAGGATTCCCATACAAATTCGGCACCGTCGGTCAAGCCGAGCGGTGGCACACGGCAACTTCAATATTAATCGTAATGTGTCCTGCAAAAACAGACGTCCTGGTGGCACCGTTGGCCTGCCCAACGGTGAAGGTATTAACGTCTCTTTACCCGTTTCACAAAGCATTATAAAAGAAGTCCCCCACTCCCCGCAGATGAAAATCCCGAACTACTGAAAGATCAAAAGCAGGATCAAAAAGGTGTGCTCGATATTCATCGTAGATCACCCCAGATCAGCCTCGTTTTTCCCGGTTCGCAAAAACCGCGGCTAACGCCGTTCGGCTAATTTTTGAGAAAGAATGGGTCAGCTCGAATGCAATCCGGGCCGAGCAGCAGGTCGCAGCTGCCATGTACAATCCGGAACCAAAGTTTCCACACCTGTTCGATCAGGCCGGACAAGTCGGGCACCTGCAAACATCCTTTAGTGCTTATCCCATTCACCCTGACATCTCTCAATCTGTGATACTCGATTCCAACGCTCCTGGAGACGCTGTAGCAAAACGGGAGACAGTCTAAAACAGTAATAAGTGGTAGCTTCACTTGATCACAACTGGTAAAGTGAGAGAGCAAAAATTCGCGGCAGGCTGATGCTGCTCAAGCTGGCATGAGGGTGTCCCCACACGTTCGATCACAGGGAGAAACAATGCATTTTGCAGCTGTATTCAAGCGGGAATTCTTTCTGATGCGTTTTATTATCTTCGCGGTTCTTGTCTGGCATACCTCGGAAGTGTGCTCTCTCGCCCAGGGTTATCCGCCCGGCGAAGCAGTCGAGCGGATGACGGTAGCTGCAGGATTTAAAGTGGAACTGGTCGCTGCAGAACCACTGGTCCGCCAGCCGGTGGCCATTGACTTTGATGACCAGGGGCGGCTCTGGGTGCTGCAGTACCTGCAGTATCCCAATCCCGCGGGACTGAAACGGGTCAAGGTCGATCGCTTCTCACGGACCACTTATGACCGGATTCCCGAGCCTCCGCCTGCTGGACCGAAAGGCGCGGATCGTCTGACGATCCTGGAAGATACCAACGGCGATGGTCAATTCGATCAAGCGAAAGATTTTATCAGCGATCTGAATATCGCGTCCGGCTTTGCCTTCGGACATGGCGGCATATTTGTGCTGCAGACGCCGTACCTGCTCTTCTATCCCGATCGCAACCGCGATGACATTCCCGACGGCGATCCTGAAGTGCTGCTGAAAGGGTTCGGCATGGAAGATACCAGTTCGGTCGCCAATTCACTGGTCTGGGGGCCCGATGGCTGGCTGTATGGAACACAGGGAACCAACATCACCGCGAACATCCGTGGCATTGAATTCGAACAGGGAGTCTGGCGTTATCATCCGGTGAGCAGGAAATTCGAACTGTTCATGGAAGGGGGCGGCAATATGTGGGGGCTGGATTTCGACCGGTATGGTCAACTTCTGGCGGGCACCAACTACGGCGGCTACCTGATGTTTCACGTAGTCCAGGGAGCCTACTATGCAAAATCGTTCGCCAAACATGGGGAGCTGCATAATCCGTTTGCGCTGGGCTACTTTCAGCATGTGCCTCACAAAAACTTTCAGGGGGGACACGTCACCGTGGGCGGCATTCTGTATCAGGGCGATCAGTTCCCCGCGCCCTATCGCAATAAGTATATCGCCGTCGATACCCTCGGACACGCGATTCGCTGGCATCACACATTACCGGATCAGTCCACGTTCCGCAGTGAAAATGGGGGCGTGCTTTTGCAGGCTAACGATACCTGGTTTGCCCCCAGCGATGCGATTCAGGGACCCGACGGTGCTGTCTACATCGCAGACTGGCACGATCAACGAACCGCACACCCCGACCCGGATGCCAGCTGGGATCGCAGCAACGGACGCGTGTTTCGCATCAGCCATCAGTCAGCTAAACCGGCCCCCCACATTGATCTCCACTCGCTTTCCAGCCGGGAACTGATCGACCAGTTGAGCAGCACGAATTCGTGGCAGGTCAGACGCGCACGCCGTATCCTGGCAGAGCGACGCGATACGCAAGTCATTGATCAACTCAGATCGCTGTCACAGAATCCGGACGATTCATCTCTCGCTTTGCAGGCGCTCTGGACGTTAAACGCGGTGGGTGCCTTTGATCAAAGTCGGGAAGGCAGTCTGCTCACACACCAGGATCCCCACATCAGGGCCTGGACGATTCGATTCATTGGTGATAACAATCTGGTTTCTCCAGAGAACTGGAAGAAACTGTTATCGATTGTCAAAACTGATGACAGCCCGACTGTCATCAGTCAACTGGCCAGTTCGGCTAAACGGCTTCCTGCAGAGCAGTGCATTACGCTGGTACGCACGTTATTGGATCGCAGTGAATTCAGAAACGATCCCCATATTCCCCTGCTACTCTGGTGGGCGCTGGAACGATATTCAATTTCCAGTCTGGAAGCGGTACTGCAAACGTTTTCGCGGCCGGAAGACTGGCAGAATCCTTTTCTGCGGGACGTGATCCTGGGACGCCTGATGCGGCGGTTTGCCGGTGAAGGCAGCGATGCCAGTCTGGCCGCCTGTGCCCGGTTGCTGGCCACGGCTCCTGAAGGATCCGAGCGCAGGCGGATGCTCAGCGAGTTGGATGCGGGCTTGAAAATGCTGGGCCGCGAACGCCTGCCCGGACTCCCCCTGGGACCAAAGTACGGCAGTATCGCCGCGATCAACCGTGTGCAGAAATCGGAGCAGGTCAAGCGGCTCAAAACGCTTCCCCCGGAACTCGCCGATCAGCTCGCCACGATCTGGAACGATAATACCACCGACGCTCTTATCATCCGCGTCGCCATACGGCTGGGAAACAAAGCCGCCCATGATCGCGCGCTGGCCCTGGTGGCGGACAGGAATCAAACGGAGAACACACGCCTGGAGATGCTGGCGGATCCTGCAGGAACTGGGTGAGTCAACAGAGTGTCGGGATACCGTATTGAAGCTGGTAAACGGTTCTGAAACGCCGGCCATTCAACTGGCGGCACTCAATCTGTTAAGCCGTTTTTCAGACGAACAGATCACGAAACGTCTGCTGGTGCAATATGCGAAGATGGATGCGCGACTGCGATCACAGACCCGTGATGTTTTACTGGGCCGCGCTGATTCTGCGTTCGCGTTTTTACAGGAAATCGAGCGCGGCACTTATCCACCGGACGAAGTCTCTGCTGGCCAGTTACGACAGGTTGCTTTTCACAACGATGAACGGCTGAATGCCATGGTGCGAAAGCACTGGGGCAACATTCGCGCCGGAACTCCAGAAGAAAAACTGGCGGAAATCAGGCGCATTTCCAATGACCTGCGTGCCGGTTCGGGAAATGTTGCTCACGGAAAACTGCTGTTCGAGCAACAGTGTGCCACCTGCCATAAGCTGTTTGACGATGGTAAAGAGATCGGGCCGGACCTCACCAAGGCCAATCGTCAGGACCAGAGTTATCTGCTGGTCAGCATTGTCGATCCCAACACGCAGATTCGCAAAGAGTACTTGAACTATGTCCTGGTCACCGTCAACGGACGCGTGCTGAATGGACTGCTGGTGGAAGAAAGCCCCGCAAGTGTCACGCTGCTCAATGCGAAAAATGAACGCACCACGGTCGGCAGAGAGGACATTGAGGAACTCAAAGCCTCTCCCGTCTCGCTGATGCCCGAAGACCTGCTGAAAAAACTGACACCTCAGCAGGTGCGTGATCTGTTCCAGTATTTACAGCAGAAATGATAGAGTCAAAGTATCAGGCGCTTCGGTTCAGACAGCTCACATCCTTCTAAGGTTACTCAGGGAAAAAAAAACGATGATACAGCTTCGAAATGTTTCCGGCTTGTGCCTCGCATTAATCTGGTTGTCCATTTGTCAGTCTGTTTCTGCCGACGAACCGGCGCGGGTGTATCAGAACCGGTTGAAACTGCTCAAGAATCCGGAGCCGCTGCTGGCAGACTATCCCGAGTTTGTTCAGCCGATTGAAGAAGTTCGCCGATTTGAAGCGCCGCTGCTGGTCGACGATGCAGGAGCCGACCTGAGTGTGCGTGCCTGGCGATTCTCGTACAATGCGCGGGGCATCATCGAGATGCCGAACCGGCTGCGCGCGGATAAGACCGCCGTGATTATGGTGCATCCCTGGGGAATTGACGATGGTCAGGGCTGGCGGACTCCCGAGCCGGCGGGGGTCTGTGATTTCTGTACTCCAACGAAAAATCATCTCGCCGCGCAGCATACGCGCACCGTGATAGACCCGTTCCTCAAGCGGATGCGTCCGCAGGTCTCGCTGGTGATGTATAGCCTGATTGCCCCCGTTGATCCCATTCGCAAAAAATTGTATCGCACGTTTGACTACCAGCCGACCGATGAAGAACGGGCGGAAGCAAAGAAGCAGTTGAAAGCCCGACTCGACAGCCTGCCTTACCAGGGAGAACCACTGATTGAGAAACTGACTCTCTCCCGTGATCGCCCCGTGATCGATTACTTCCGCCAGTTCCCTGGTCTGATGTCCGGTGATCAGTATAACGGCGCCGGATTCTGGAACGTGCCGGTCCCGGTGACCGCGGATGTCACCGTGCATAAAGACGATGTGCTGATTTTTGACCAGGAAGGGTATGAGCCTCTGAAGAAGTTCCTCAACAAGCACGGCATTCGACACATCCTGCTGACCGGATATGCCACCGATATGTGTTTCTGTAAAACGACCGCCGGATATGAGAACCTCTCGAAAGACTTCAATGTCTTCCTGGTGGGAGATGCCACGCTGGCTACGTTCCCCGCTAATTCAAGTCCGCGTTATGCCACCAACGCACACATTTCCTTTGCTTCCCTCAACCACCTGATCACACAGGTCTCGTGGATCAAGAAACTGGAGAAGTAGACAGTAGTGACAGAAGGAAGAATCCTGTTTACTGCAGGGGCGTCAGTCTTGGGGTGTATGGGTGTCAGTGTGCCTGGATTGCGTGGCCAGCCAGAGGGGGACGTGCAGATCCCAGTAGATAGCAGAACCGCGAAGTAAGAGGATGAGTGAGGAACAGGCGACCCCAATCAGGACGGCGTGTGTCGGGAGCCAAGTCAGCAGCATGACATACAGAATACAGCCGCAGGTGACAGGAATGGCATAGAGTTCGCGGCGTTTCAGCAGTGTCGGTTGTCCCGCGAGTACATCCCGCAGCAGGCCGCCGCCAATCGCCGTCAGTACTCCCAGCAGGATCGGCGCGATGGGCATGCCGAAGTCGAGCCACATCACTTTTTGTGCCGCCTGGATCGCAAACATCGAGACGCCCAGTGCGTCGAGGTAAAGCATCGTGCGGTGGATTTCCCTGCGGGTCAGTAGTCGTTCGGTGAGAAAAGCGACGAAACTGGCTGCGAGGGCGACCCAGATATAATTCAGGTCCGCCGCCCAGAAGACGGGCACTCCCAGGATCAAATCGCGGATCGTGCCACCACCGATGGCGGTGATCAGTCCCAGTACACAGGCACCGAAAAAATCGATGCCCCGCGGGGTCACCGCCAGCACACCAGTCACCGCAAAAGCGACCGTTCCCACCATTCCCAGCAGATATTGTAAGGTTGCTACACTCATTGATACCAATTCAGGCAGTCGTTTTCCAGGCCTCACCCACAAATCGCAGAGACCGCTTCATTTTGATTGTGTGCAGTTTGATGCCGGCATGCAATCCCGGCCGCGGATCTGCAGCGAAGTATTCGAAGCAGGTTCACTTCTCTCACGATTTTCTCAGCGGATTGACTTATGCGAGCCGTCGCAGGCGGGCAGTTTTTGAGAGAGGCCGCAGGTGCAGTCGTGGATGCCTTTGCCGTCGAGAATCTGCGGGATATATTTCTCAACCCTGGCTTCCCGTGTTTTCGATTGTTTCGCGGCGGAAAAATGCATCAGGTAGCCACGCTGTCGTCCGGGTGTTAAGGCCTCAAATGCGGTTTGCAGTGCAGGGCTTTCATCCAGCTTCTTTTGAAATTCGGCAGGGATCGGTTCGGCTTCTTTTTTGACGTCGACTTTCAAACCGGCTTTTTCAACTTCAATCGCCTCTGCAATGTAAGCTTTGAGGACCGGTTCCAGTTCGATGATTTCCTGCAGGCTGGTGAACCGCACCACGCGTCCTGCCTGTGTGTTCTCTCCCGGCTTTGTGAGAATGCCCAGGTCATCCTTGAGCAGGGCACCTTTGAAAAAACTGAGCACACAGTTGTCTTTGAAGGCACCAATTAAAGCGACGTTTTTTTTCTGAAACGTGTAACAGGGCGCCCGCCACTTCCATTCTTCGGTGAGCGGAGTGTCCAGCACGATGGCTCTCAGTGTCACCAGTTCTTCCTGCCACTGTCTGGCTTTGCTCAAATATTCATCGACGTCGGGATTCATGTTCCGAGTGATCCTCCAGAATCGAGGGCGTGTATTTCGAAGTTTCAGTTCTGTTTCGTTTTCTTTAAAGCTGCCTTGTCAAAACTCAGTCGAAGAACCCGCATTCCTGCAGATAAACGACGCTCTGTTTGACGCGGTTATGATGTTCTTCCAGGCTGGGGTCCGGTTCGCCGTCGATGCCTTCAATTTCCAGGCTGTAAGGTCCTTCAAAGTTGTGGTCTTCCAGGATGTAGCGAATCTGTAGAAAGTCGATGCCGCCCGCTTCGCCCAGCGTGGTGAAATGCCAGTCTTTGTACTTGCAGAACGAATCTTTCAGATGCACGTGCCTGACATGCTCGACGACTTCCCGCAAAGATTCCAGCACGTCTGCTTGTTGATTGTAGTAATCAATATTGCCCGTATCAAAGTTCAGTTTTAAATGCGGATGATCCAGGTCCTGCATGGTACGCAACATGCCGGCAGCGTTGACGCAGAGACCGGGGTGTGTTTCAAAGCAGTAAGTGATGCCTTGCTGGCCTGCATAATCGCCAATCTCGCGCAGATGCTGATAGAGCGTTTCCCGCTGTGCTTCGTTTTCCAGTTCCCCCGCGCCGCCGACGACCAGGCTGACACCCAGCTGGGATGCCAGATCCAGTTTCTGTTTTGTAATAGCAACAACGCCGGGATCCAGGGGGTTGCCGCTGGTGATGTTGCAACTGGAGAGCTGCACCTGGTGCCGATGCAGGAGTTCCTGCACGCGTTGAATGTCGTCTGCGGTAGATTCGTTCGTGAGCAGCGGGGTTTCCTTGAAGAAAGAAGCCACGCCATGATTTTTTATGTTCAGTTCAATATGCGAGAGACCGGCGTCGCGAATGTGTTCAATCGCGGCGATCGGGCCGAAGCGACCGTAGGAGTTTGTCAGGCAGGAGACGAGAGCGGTCATGCTTTCCACTTTCTATATTAGAGATCGGCGAACCGTTATTGCAGTACTGCTGTAAGAATGTTACTTTGAGCCAGCGACAAATTCAAAGCTATCTGGCCAAAGTCGTTGATCAGAGCTTTTTCCCAGGTAGAAACAGGCACGGGTTCTTACATGGATGAAATTCAGGCACAACTGAAAGCTGCGCTCGCTCACCATCAGGCGGGCGAACTGGATCAGGCTGCGACCATCTATCAGCATGTACTGGCTGCGAATGATCGTCAATGGGAAGCCCGCTATTATCTGGGAACGCTGCAACTGCAGCGCGGGGACCTGGATCAGAGTATCCGCACGTTTCTGCAGGTGGTTCAGCTGCAGCCGGAACTGCCGGACGTGTATAATAATCTGGGCGTGGCCTACCATGCCGCGGGCAAATGGCAGGAAGCGGGGCAGTCCTTTGAGCAGGCCCTTCGCCTGAACCCGCATTACGAGCGTGCTTTTTTTAACCTGGGCTCGCTATTTGAGAGCCGGGGTGCTTTCAGTGAAGCAGTGAAGTGTTATCAGAAAGCACACGATTTAAATACCGGCAACCCCGAAACGCATCACAAACTGGCAGACGCCCTCAAGTCCGCCGGAGAATGGAAGCGAGCCGAAGACATTTACCGGGAACTGCTGGTGGCGACGCCGGGTGACTTTGACCTGTCGATGAAACTGGCTTACGTGCTGGTACTACAGCGTCAGTACCAGGAAGCGATCATGCTGTACGAGTCGATGTTGAAAACCAACCCCGATCACTACCAGATTCTGGTCAGCCTGAGTTATGTGTATGAAGCCGTCGGAAACATTGATGCCGCGATTAAGGCGGCAGAGCGTTCGATTCAAGTCGCACCCACGCAGCCCGAGGGTTATAACAACCTGGGGAATGCGTTAAAGCTGCAGCATGACCTGGAGGGTGCCCGCGAAAACTTCAAAAAAGCGATCAGCCTGCGTCCCGATTTTGCGATGGCAGAATTCAACCTGGCGACAACGCGTCTGCTGCAGGGAGACCTGGCCGCAGGATGGGGAGGTTACGAACGCCGCACGGCCATTGATGCGAGCCCGCCACAGCAATATCCCGGTCAACAGTGGCAGGGAGAACCTTTGACGGGGAAATCGATCTGCCTGTGGTGCGAGCAGGGATTTGGCGACACGCTGCTGTTTCTTCGATTTGCGATCGAACTCAAACAACGGGGCGCTGAACGGGTACTGGTTTTGTGTCAGACGGAACTGGCAGACTTGCTGAAGCAGGTTCCTGAAATCGATCAGGTATTAATCGCCGGCGATCCCCAGCCCGATTGCGATTATCAGTGTGCCCTGTTGAGCGTGCCCCGTTATCTGAAAACCAGCCTGCAGACGATTCCCGCTTCGGTTCCGTTTCTCACTCCGCCTGCAGACCGGCAGGAGTACTGGTCCCGCGTGCTCTCTGAATTAGCGGGGATCAAAGTCGGTTTGAACTGGTGCGGCAACCAGAGCTTTCCGAAAAATGAGCTGCGTTCGATTTCGCTGGAGTCCTTTCTCCCGCTGGGCGAACTGGAAGGCATTCAGCTGATCAGCCTGCAGCAGGTCAACGGTCGCGAGCAGATCGAACCGCTGGAGAAGGAGTGGAATCTCTGGCAGCCGGGACTCGAGTATCGCGCCGAATCAGGCGATTTTTCTGAGACCGCCGCCTTGATGCAGAATCTGGATCTGGTGATCACCACCGATACTGCGGTGGCTCATCTGGCCGGGGCACTGGGGGTGCCTGTCTGGATTCTGGTCTCGCGTCTTCCCGAATGGCGCTGGCTGCTGGAACGCAGCGACAGCCCCTGGTATCCGACGGCGCGGCTGTTTCGCCAGGTGGAACTGGGAGACTGGCAGCCGGTCATTCAGGCGGTGAAAGCGGAGCTGGAACAGACGCTGTCTGAGAAGTCGCAGTGAAATAATTCCAGAATTCAAAATGGAGGGCAATTCCTCGTCTCTGCCTTTCCTGGAAGCGAATGCAGGCTCTAAGTTCAATCAGCGACAGCTTATGCGTGCTGGTCACATTCTGCCGTGTTTACGAAGGATTGCTCCGGTTCCAGCGATTATGCCGGTCTCGTTCTCAATGCGGCTGCGGACGGAATTTGACCCGCTTTTTATTGCGGGCTAAATTAGATTATCTCTCTCCCTGTCTAAAACCCCGTCAGCATTTTTGCAACGAATGCTTGTCTCCCATCCAATATTTCGTTTGATTATCGACAGACAATATCTGTCTGGCTTCAGTTTCATTACGTCTATTTAAGAGCAGATCCATGCGACAAGCCGTGCGAGCCTACCCGAGCGATGTGTTTCCGAAAGCGATTGATGAAGACGAAAATCCCGAATTCTACCAGGAGAAGCGGGCTGCTTTTTTCCGTGAGACGGCCCACGTGCCCTGCCTGCGGCGCATTCCGGAATTAAACAAACTGATCGATTCCGTCGTTGCCAGCTGGTATCTCGAGCCCTCTTCCATCAGCAGCCGCGAATGGCATCGCATCCCCTGCCAGCGATCACTGGGACTGGCTGCTTTCAATCCCCAGACCCGGCAACTCGAATCTGATCTGCAGATCGTCACAGGTCGCAATATTTCGGTGCGGGGAATCTCGTTCACTCATCCGAGCCACATTTATTCACGGGAAGTTGCAGTGACTTTTGACCTGGATCAGCCAGTGCAGGAATTTCTCGTCGTGCGTCTGGCCTGGAGTCGATTCTCGAAAAAACGGAAGTTTCAGAGCGGCGGTCTGTTTCTGTCCCAGATTGAAATCAACGCGGAATGAACAGATTCCTGCAGGCGGATCTCAGTTCCACTGAGCCAGTTCGGCGTGCACTTTCTGCAGCATCAGCTTGATATCCAGTTGCTCCGATTCGGGACAGCTTTTCAGGCAGCTGGTCAGCAGGTCGGCTGCGAGCCCCAGTTTTTTCGTTTTGAAGCTGAGTGCCGCCAGGTCCTTGCGGTGCGCGTTGGAAAGCGGATTCAAAGCACACAGTCGGCGTTGCACGTTCCAGGCTCTCTGAAAATCTTCGCGCTCTTCGTGAATCCGTTTGAGATTCATCAGCATACGAATAATGATTTCCCTATGCGTGGCCGGCTTTAACAGCCGCAGCAGGACATCGCGTGAAAAATCACCCAGTTCCGCCAGGTGGATGATGCATTCTTTCTCGTTATAGATTCTTCCACTCGAGTACGGATCAATAAACAGCGGCCCCGACTGTGATTCGTATCGCACCAGGAACTGCATGGGGGCGGCAACTCCCTGGATGTCGATCCCCAGTTCATTTCCGACGGCCATATAAATCAGGGAGAGCGCAATCGGCAGACCCTGCCTGGTTTCGATCACATGATTCAGATAACTGCCTTCCGGCTGATGGTAACAGATCGTATTTCCCGCCAGCCCATGCTGCTTGGCCAGGCAGTCGACAAAGCATTTGATCAAAGTCTCATCGTCATTCGCCAGCGCCACTTTCCCGGAGAGTTCACAGGCTCTCTGACGGATCCAGATCTGCACCTGTTCAAACTGCAGATCGGGCTGATCATCGCGGGCCAGTTCCAGCGCAGCGGTCGTCAGATCGATCTGTTTGTCATGCAACAGGAGTTTGGAAAATTCCCGGTCCTGTTTAAACTGGAATATTTGTGAAATGTCCATCAAAGACAAGCTTGGTACTGGAGTGACTGGGGATGAAATTTGCAGGAGGGTATACAATTTGAAAGGCACGTCGCGCCATTCAATATTTGTACCTGAAGATCGGCCCGGGTATCAATGCCAGTATTTTACACAATGCGCAAAAGCATGATTCTTTGTAAAAAACACAACAGGAGGGAACCCGGCCAAAGCGGATCTTATCACAGTCAGTCATCTCCGGTCAAATCGGTTTGAAATAAACGAGTTCCGGTCAGCCGCTTAGACGGTGTCCCGTTTTACTGTCGCGTCTTCAAGGCCATTTGAGCCGGGCATAATAGATTGTGAAACGCGAAGGTTAAATGTGATGCGCTTAGATTGACGCTGGCAGAGGGAGTCGACAAAATGGGCGAATCCCTGGTATGTCAGATTAACATTGTTTGAGAGAGAGTCTGGTAAGTTTAATGCAATTTTTGCCTGTAGAAGAGCAGTTGGCAGTTCTGCGACGTGGTGTGGAAAAGATCGTTCCCGAACAGGAACTGGCCGAAAAGTTAAAATGGAGCCGGGAAACGGGAACGCCGCTGCGGGTGAAATATGGAATCGACCCCACCGGCATCAATCTGCACCTCGGGCACACCGTTCCCATGCGGAAGATGCGCCAGTTCCAGGAGTTGGGGCATCAGGCCGTTATCATCATCGGCAACTATACCGCTCTGGTGGGGGACCCCAGCGGTCGCGATGAGACCCGCGCCCGCCTGACAGCAGATCAGGTGGAAGCGAACGCCGTCGATTACCTGAATCAGGTCGGTAAAGTCATCGATCTGGAGAATGCGGAAGTCGTGCGCAACGGCGACTGGTTCAGCAAAATGAACTTCGCGGATATCCTCGAACTCTGCAGCAAAGTCACCGTCGCCCAACTGCTGACCCGCGATGATTTCTCAAAGCGATACCGCGAAGAAGCCGCCATTTATCTGCACGAATGCCTGTACCCGATCATGCAGGCCTGGGATTCGGTAGAGATCAAGGCCGACATTGAACTGGGGGGCACCGAACAGCTGTATTCTTTCATGCTGGCCCGCGATCTGCAGAAGGACCAGGGACTGCGACAGCAGGTGAGTGTGATGTCACCCATCCTGGTGGGCACGGACGGCGTGCGCCGCATGGGCAAAAGTCTGGGCAACTATATCGGCATCAGCGAATCGCCTTACGAGATGATGAAAAAATTCATGCAGCTCTCTGATGACAGTATGCAGATGTTTTTTGAGCTGCTGACCGATTTTCCTCTCGACGAAGTGCAGCGCATTCTGGCGGGCCACCCCAAAGACGCCAAGGTCACACTCGCCAAAACGATTATCACCGAATATCACGATGCCGCGGCTGCAGAGGAATCCGCCGATCGCTGGCAGCGGGAGATTGGATCGGGGGGAATGCCTGAAGACATTCCCGTCGTAACGATTTCCCAATCCGATTTAAATGAAGATGGAACATTGCCTGCTGCGAATTTGCTTAAGCAACTGGGCCTGTGTGCTTCCACCAGCGATGCCCGGCGTTCGATACAGCAGGGGGGCGCAAAAATGGGTGAAGAAAAACAGAAGATCGAAACCCATGATCAGGCGATTAGAGTGGAATCGGGTCTGTTACTCTGGGTCGGCAAGAAACGGTTCTGCCAGGTGGAACTGGTTGATTGACCTGCGAAGCTGGGGAAAACTTTCACCTTTTGCGGTCAATCAGGGGAAATGATTCCGCGCGGATTGCATTCATAAGAAATTCTTCGTAAAACGATAATTGAAATGTGAATTCCGCGATTTACGTTTTCCCGTTCACAGCGAATGAAGTGAACGGAGACGACTCATTTTTGAACGAAATACAGAAAGCAACAGTAATGGCAACAGGTTTTGGAATTGTCGGCTGTGGCATGATTTCGAATTTTCATGCAAAGGCACTGGAAGAGATTCGCGGTGCCACGCTGGTCGCCTGCTATGATCGATTTGCAGCATCAGCAGATAAATTTGCAGAAGCGAATGGTTGCACCGCCTATCATGATTTGGATGAAATGCTGGCAGATCCCGAAGTGGATGTTGTCACCATCTGCACTCCCAGCGGGGCCCACATGGATCCCGCCGTCGCCGCTGCCAAAGCAGGCAAGCATGTTGTGGTGGAAAAACCACTGGAAATCACGCTCAAACGCTGTGATGCGATTATCGACGCCTGCAAAAAGAACAAGGTTCAGCTGGCGACCATCATGCCTTCCCGCTTCGGTGCCGCCAATCAGGAACTGAAAAAAGCGATCGACAAAGGCCGCTTCGGCAAACTGACTTTAGGCGATACCTATGTCAAATGGTGGCGCACACAGGAATATTACGATTCCGGCGGATGGCGTGGAACCTGGGAAATGGATGGCGGCGGTGCCTACATGAATCAGGCGATTCATAACGTCGACCTGCTGTTCTGGTTCATGGGCGAAGTCGCCGACGTGAACGGCATGACCGGTACCCTGGCTCACAAGCGGATCGAAGTTGAAGATACCGGCGTTGCCACCATTCGATTCAAAAACGGTGCCCTGGGTGTGATTGAAGCAACCACCAGCGTCTTTCCCGGCCTGCTCAAGAAAACCGAAATCTCTGGCACCAAGGGAACCGTGATTATCGAGCAGGACGATGTACTGCACTGGGAGTTCGCCAAAGAAAACGCCCGCGATGAAAAGATCCGCACCGAACTGGCAAAGAAGAGCGGCAACACAGGCGGTGCCAGTGACCCTTCTGCGATCTCTTATGCCGGTCACATGGAACAGCTGAAAGACTTCATCAAGTCGATCAAAACCGGCAAGAAGCCGTTTGTCGATGGAAACGATGGTCGCAAGAGTGTGGAAATCATTCTGGCGATCTACCAGTCTTCCTGGACCGGAAAACAGGTATCGCTGCCTCTGAAACGCGATCCTAAAATTCCGAAAGCAAAATAAAACGGAACGGATGCCAATTGGAAGCAGGACGGGTTAAGGAGAGCCCGTCCTGCTTTTTTATTATATCAATCGTAGTTTCACCCGATGTTCGCTTCTGGTAAGCGGATCTTTGCCTGTGCCCTGACATTCTTCTCTCTCATATTTGGGTGGGCCCGGATGCAATCCGGGCCGAGCGCAGCGAGCAGGAAACTGACAGTGTGACGTTCCTGAAAGTGAACCTCGGTTTGCTCATTGAAGTGTCATGGTGTGAGGTAGGAGAGCATCTCGTCAGTTCATCAATTTGCCCTGACAGTTTCCCGTTGTCTTCGACAACCCCGGATTACATCCGGGCCCACCCATTATGTTTTTCTTTCGTTTGGTTTCGTGGTAGAAAAAAAGGATGGTTTCAGCAGTTCCCAGTGTGGTATGAACCGTGTTCGAATCTCACCACGCGGGATTTATTATTCTGTTTCGTATGCCTGCTCATCGCGTTTCTGCTGGCGATACACGTGCATGATATACATGAAGCACATGAAGTCGTACATGGTATGTGTCGTGACCGGGATCAGCAGATTCTGTGGAGTAAAGAGAATCAGCAGCAGGCTCATGTAGACGCCCATCAGTGTTGCCACAATGACATACAGCCGCGTGATCGAATGTAAAACGCCAAACAGAATGTTGGTGAAGATGATCGCAGCGATCACGCCGTATTGCGTCGCCCAGGATTGCAGCACGCCGCGAAACAGCATCTCTTCACCCAGGCCAATAAAGATGCAGAGGATGAACAGTTCCCAGACTTTACCGTGTTCCACGCGAGGCCCCAGTTCATCAAGCAGGAACTGCTGGATCTGCTGAAATCCTTTGATCGGCAGACGGGCCGTACAGAAAAAAAACAGGTACAGGGGCAGTGCCGCGACGATTCCAATCAGCAGGTCGGTCCAGTTCCAGGTGAGGTTGGCAAGCGGGCTCACACCCAGTCCCCAGCCGACACCAAAGGCAATCACAATAATGCCAATCGAAATCAGAGAGCCACCCAGGATGAATGATTGCTGATCTTGCGCAGTCGTCTCTTCTAAATTTTCTTCTTCATCCCAATCGCTCATAGATCGTTCGTTCACTCTCTCGGTTTCAGGTTTTCAGTGGGATTATAGCACTGCGAATCCCAAATCCAAATGCTGGTGAGTTCGCAGAACCGCCAGGTTTACCTGTCTTTACAGTGTGGTCACCGTTTCGAAACTGCGTATTGCAGAAACTCACCATCTCGAATACATTTTCCCAATCTTAACAGGAAGTTTTGTGAATAGCAGGCGACTCAATAATGGTTTGTTGAGTTTCGATCTTGATTCTGTTCAGCCCCCTTATTCTTTTTAATAAGAAGCGGTAGTGCAAGGATGCTGCACCGTTTACGTCAATGGCTCTGTCCTGATTTGGCGATCGATCTGGGAACGGCGAATACCATCGTCGCGATCCAGGGCGAGGGCATTGCGCTGGATGAACCGTCGGTCGTGGCGCTGCATAAAGGCAGCCGCAAAATCCTGGGCAAAGGAACCGCCGTCGGCAAACTGGCCAAGCAGATGCTGGGCCGCACCCCCGATAGTATCATCGCCGTCCGTCCGCTCAAAGAAGGCGTGATCACCGACTTTGAACTGTGCGAGGCGATGCTCCGCTATTTCATCCACAAGGCCCGTCATCATTCGCGTGGTCTGCGACCCCGGGTTGTCATTGCGGTCCCCGGTAGTATCACGCCTGTAGAAAAACGCGCCGTGTTCAACAGTGCCGAGCGGGCCGGCGCCGGTCGTGTTTACCTGATTGAAGAATCCAAGGCGGCAGGCATCGGTGCCGGACTGCCGATCTCAGAACCGATGGCGAGCATGGTCTGTGACATCGGCGGAGGGACCACGGAAGTCGCCATCATGAGTATGGGCGATACCGTCGTCAGTAATTCCGTGCGTATTGGCGGCGATCGCTGTGATGATGCCATCGTCGAGTACATGAAGCAGCATTTCTCAATGCGGATCGGCGTACAGACTGCTGAGGAGCTGAAGCTGGAACTGGGCAGCGCCTATCCACTGGAACAGGAACTGACGGGCGAAGTCAAAGGCCTGGACATCATCAGCAGCATTCCCCGTAAAGCAATCGTAACCAGCGAAGAGCTGCGCGACGCATTACACGGACCACTGGAATCCATTCTCAACTGCTGCAAACAAACCATCGAACAGTGTAAGCCGGAACTGGTGGCGGACCTGGCTGATAACGGTCTGGTACTCACGGGCGGCGGGGCACTGCTTCGCGGTCTGGCTTATTACATGAGCGAACAACTGGGGATTCCGGTCCGCGTGGATGAGGATCCGCTCCGGACCGTGGCGCGGGGCACCGCGATTTGCCTGGAACATCTCAGCCAGTGGCGGCATGCCTTTGATAACGGCGATGGCGATTTTTAAGGGACGGGCCAGAAATCATGAAACGAGAAACGCGGTTTTCGGAAATCAAACTGGTCCTGCTGGCGCTGCTGGTTGCAGGCAGCCTGTATGCGATGCCGTCTGCTTATTCGAGCCGCCTGTATAATCTGATACGCGATGCAGCCAGACCCGGTTTGACACTGGTACAGCAGATCAAGGTCTGGGAATCGACCGTGGCAAAGCCGGATGCACCCGATCCGCGCGTGGAGCAGCTGGAGCGCCAGTTAACTGAAACGAAGCAGGCCAACCGCAGGCTGGAACTGCAGTCGCTGCAGACAGCCGAAGAATTACATCGTCTCAAACAGACCGGAGTTCCCAACTATCAGACAGAGTCCAGTGATCGACTGCTGGTTCCCGATCTGCTCGAAGCGCAGCTTCTGGGCGAGTCGGCGATCTCACTGTTAAGGGAAGGGCAGTTACTCAACCAGGGGCGCGAGCAGGGAGTCTTTGAATCGTCGTTCGTTCTCGAATCTGATTTCCCCCTCATCGATCAGGGGGCAGCACAGGGAATCAAAACCGGATTTGCCTTGTATGCGGGGCAAGCGGTGATCGGAAAAATCGATGAAGTCGGCAGCTGGACCAGCAGCCTGATTCCCATCACTTCGGTAAAGTACCGTGGCTCCGCCCGCATTGCCCGCCGCACAGAGCAGGGGCTGCAACTCGGAACCGATGGAATCCTGGTCGGCCTGGGTGAAGGCAGATGTGAACTGCTGCAGATTCCGCCCACCGAATCGATTCAAGTCGGGCAGGACGTCTATACGGGAGAAGTCGATCGCGAACTCCCGTTGAGTATGCAGTCCACGCTCGGGCAGCCCATGTATTACGGCCGCATCATTGAAGCGGAACTGCCCCGAGGCGCGCCTTACTGGAAAATTATCATAGAGCCGGCTGTTCAAATATCTGATGTCAAACAGGTCAGTGTGCTGCGACAGATTATCAATCCGCGACGGGTGCTGGCAAACTGAAAGGGCCCCGATTCATGAAACTTTTCAGTCTGATGTTACTGGGATATGTCTGTCTGATTGCACAGATCAGTGTGGTACCGGATCTGAGTCCCGAGGGGTTCCGCCCCAACCTGATCGTGATGGTGACAGGCCTGACGCTGTTCTGGCTTCGCGATTCGCGTGTCATCCTCTGTGGACTGCTGGCGGGCATGGTCTGTGAAACCTTTGACTCCGCGATTCCCGGCACCGGGGCAATGCTGCTCTCAATGCTGATCTGGCTTGCCTGGCGGGTACAGATTCATTTTCAACTCCGCTCACTCTTCAGTCGCTTTGTGATGCTGGCGTTTCTCGCATTTCTGTTTGACAGCCTGTTCCATGTATTAAATCGTCTGGAAGCGGGCGCGAACCTGATTGCGGAGCTGACGCTGCTGCTCCCTCAATCAGCGGGAAACAGTCTGGCGACTGCAACGGTCGGCCTGATCCTGCTGATCGTTTTCAAACTGATGCCCTTTCAACTTCAAGCTTCTACAAGTAATCCTGCCCGTTATAGTCCTCAATATTATCAGTAAATTTGATCTTCATGCGTAATCGTCCCGGCAGTAACCATCCGAATTCAGAAAGCGATGCAGGCGGCAATCCGTTTCAGGTGGATCGTCTGCCCGGGCTGCGGGTCTGTCTGCTCGGGCTGTTTCTGCTGGCGCCGTTGCTGGCAGTGAGCGGACGGTTGCTGTTCATCCAGATGATGAACGCGGAGCATTTTTATTCGCAGTTTGGAAAGACAACCGAATCCTTTGAGACGATCCCCAGTCGCGACGGACGCATTGTTTCCATCGACGGACGCGTGCTGGCGATGGATGTCGAACGCTTCGATTTGCAGGTGCATTACCGCTGGCTGGAAGAGCCGCCCAATGAACGCTGGTTAAAACAGCAGGCACTGACGCTGTTGAAACCCGTCGAGCGGCGACAGAAAGAAAAAGTCGAGGCGGCCCGCGAAAAAGTACTCGCACGGCGTCAACAGTTGTGGGAAGAACTGGCACTGGTCATGCAGGTCCCGCAACAGGAATTGCTGACTTCCGGTAATGAAGTTCAAAGACGGGTGGAAAATATCATCGAGAGTGTGAATGAAAGAGCCGAGCAAAAGCGATTAGAGTCGCAGCCGGTTGAAGTCGCCGATAAATCGACTGAGACCGATTCCGCCGACTATCCACGTGCGTTCTGGAAACTGCTGAAAGAAACATTAACCCGGCCACCGCGACGCCCGCACCGGGAACGGATTGTGGTTCGTGAGGAACTCGATTATCACACCATCAAATCCGAGATTCCGCGTGAAATTGCACTGGCGATCTCCGCCCATCCGGAACACTTTCCCGGAGTGAATATCGAGGTGGCCACCCTCCGCGAATATCCTCAGAAAACGATCGCCCCGCATGAACTGGGAATTCGACATCGCATTGATGAGAAAACCCTGGCCGCCCGACAGGAAAGGTTCCCCCAGGGAGATCCGCTCGATTACCAGGAAGGGGACCGCATCGGCAAAATGGGGATCGAACGCTCTTACGATCGGTACCTGCGTGGCTTGCGCGGCTTGAAACGGGTCGTGAAAAATCGGCAGGGCGAAATCATTCGCAGCGAAGTCATCCGCGAACCCAAGTCAGGCGATGATGTCGTGTTGACGTTGAATACCCAGTTGCAGGGCGAAGTTCAGAATCTGCTGGATCAGTCACTGGACGAACTGGCGCAGCAGAAGGATGAAAACGATACTCCCGTGATTGAACCTTCCACGGGCGGATGCATCGTGGTTCTCGATGTGCGGAGTGGTGCGATTGTGGCAACTGCTTCCGCGCCGCGATACGACCTGAACCTCCTGTTGAATCCATCGCCGGAAGAGTGGCAGGCCGTGCTGGATGATCCGCGGCGTCCCCTGTTTCCGCGGGCCACACAGATGATGCTGCCTCCGGGTTCGACGTTCAAAGCGCTGACTTCGATTGCGATACTGGAAAGTGGCAAGATTGATCCCGATGAGATGTATCCCTGCCGGGGTTATCTGGACCGACCTGATCGACATCGCGACTTTATTTATCGTCACTATGGAGTCGGTCACAACGACATCAATCTGACACAGGCGTTATGCCAGTCCTGTAACGTCTACTTTTTTCAGGCAGCCCGCACGATGGGACCGGAGATGCTCTGTCACTGGGCAGATCAGCTGGGCTTCGGCAAGCCGACCGGCATTGATATTCCCGGCGAGCGCGGCGGTCATCTGCCCGATCCTTCGCCCGACAGGAAAAAAGGGGAGTCGCCCTGGTATCCCGGCGATACGCTGGGTATCGCCATTGGTCAGTCCAGGTTGACGGTCACGCCACTACAGATCGCGCGGCTCATGGCGGTCATTGCCAATAATGGTGAGCTGGTAGTACCGCACCTGGCTTACAGTATTGTTCCCTCGGCTGAGTCGTCAAACACCACCCGGCAGATCATCTCTCATCCCCAGCGTTATGTGAGCGGCATTCATCCGGATTCACTGGAACGGGTCCGCGAAGGCCTGATCGATGTCGTGGCGAATCCCCAGGGGACCGGTTACAAAACAGTGCGGATGAAAGAAATCAGCATCGCCGGTAAAACGGGAACGGCAGAGACCGGCGGCGGAAAGAATGACCATGCCTGGTTTGCCGGTTTTGTACCCGCAACGCGTCCCAAGTATGCGTTTGCCGTGGTCATTGAACACGGCGGTTCCGGCAGTCGCGTCGCGGGACCCGTCGCGCAGAAACTGGTGCGGGCGATGCTGGATACCGGGTTACTACATCCTGCAACAGCCAAACTGCAGGCAAACTGAAACAGGCTGATGCTACTTCGCGTCCTGTTTGGGTTTTGGCGGGATCAATGCTTCCGGCTGATCGATATTCAGATAGTGTCCATGATCGGCGGTGAGAATCACGATGGTTTCATCCCAGTTGCTGTTCTTCTCGACCCAGTCCGTGATGACTTTGAACGCGTCGTCGCCGCTTTTGACAGCGCCGATGGAGTTATCCAGATTGTTATCGTGGTTGGCCCAGTCGACATCTCCGGCTTCGACCAGCAGCCAGAAACCCTGTTTGTTCTGGCTGAGTACGTCGAGTGCCGACTCTGTCATGTCGGCCAGCGTCGGATTCTCTGAGATGTCCGCTGCGGAGTAGGCTTCAGCACGGTTCTTTAAGCCCGGTGCAGGCTGGTAATCTCCGTCAGCGGTCTGGAATGGCAGATGAGCCGCGTATTGATCGACGCCATACACGCCCAGCAGTCGCGTCTTGTTTTTGATGGCAGCAGCCGTAGCCTGTTTCAGACCGGTCTGACCTTTGACATCGGGAGTTCGCAGAGCAACCGTATATTTTCCACCCTGTTTGACGTCTGCTTTCTGAATGGTCTCTTCTGAAATATATTTCCAGCCGGGGACGAAGTTCTTGCCATGCGATTTGCCGCCGGTCGGTTTTTCCATGGTACCGAAGCCGCCACCCAGCACGACATCCATCCCCGGCAGCGCCTGCTGCGGATGGGAGATGGAAGGTTGTCCCAGCAGATCGCGGGCCAGGTCCTGGTAGTCGTTGCGGCTGACATTGTGCGCATAAGCGGCGGCCGGCGTGGCGTGTGTAATGGGAACGCTGGTCACAACGCCGACGGAATAGCCTTTCTCCTGGGCCTCGTGCGCGATCGTAGCAACGGGGGCACCGTTGGGATCGACGTTGATGGCGCTATTGTAAGACTTGATGCCGGTCGTCATGGAGGAAGCGGTATTGGCCGAGTCGGGGTAAGCGTGTTTGCCGTAATTATTGCCGGGGCTGCCGATCAGATACTTTTTATCATTGCCTGCCTTCCAGGGGGTGGGACCTCCTTTTTTCGCATCGTATCCCCCGCGCATTATACCCCCCGGGTTCAAAACTTTCTGACTGTTGACGTCCACGTTAGAACCATCATTGTGAGGTGCCGTCACCATGTAACCAAACTGGCTGGTTCCGTCAGCCGTGTAGTCCTGAAAATGGAAACCGGTTCCCCGGCCGCTGTTGTACTTGTCAGCGGCGTTGTAATACAGGGCCGCGGCACGGGTCGTCTGCCAGTCCATACCATCAAACACAAACAGGATAATATTTTTCTTGCCCGCTTTGAGCGCCGCCTCCTGGATATTATAGAGATTGGTCTGGTCCAGATAGTTGGCTTTCGGGTTCAGTGTGTTCTCAGGGAGAAATCCATAAATGGCTTCGAGTTTTTTTTCGTCTCGATACGGACTGTTTTTCCCTTTGTAAGACTTCAGATTGTAGCCCGGAACACCATTTTGGGTTCCGAAGGTGTAAACCGGGATCAGTCGCAGGGAATGACTGGACCACTGGGTATAGTCATTCGGATCAAAGCCCCAGTGAGCGACCGGGCTTTTTTTATTCTTGATGGCAGTGGTCTGAAGTTTTCGAATGTGATCTTCGGTCGGTTTTTCTGCCAGGGCAGGGGACAGATTGAGAAGCAGGATCAGCGACAACAGGCTGGAAGGAACAGCGAATTTCATGGAAGCCTCTGGATAGATGTAAGCAAAATCGTTCTATACGAAAACCGGCGGGCATAGAAACATTATAGTCCCCGCCTGTTGGTGTTTGTAAAGCGCGTGGTGTGAAGCCTCGGTTAAGTTTCAGGGATTGCCGGTTCTGCAGTACGAGCCGCGCGGTCTGCCGCACGAAAATCCTCTGGATTGGTTTATATGTATAGTATTGAGAGTAGGTCTCCGGAACCGGAAAGAATCAGCCGCGGGGAGCAGGGCAGAACTACCTGGGCTTAAAAATGACATGTACGAACGATACATATTGCCTGATAATTGTGCAAATATTGGGAATGGTATATGTTTTGCATTATTAAGATATTCTGTATTACCATAGAATCTTCAATGAATGAAATACTCAATTCAGGAAAACAAGATGACTCCTCGGGAAGTGCTCGCCCTTTGTCGTGAACGGGAAATTCAGGCCGTCGATTTACGGTTTATGGATTTCCCCGGTACCCAAAAACATTTCACAATTCCTGCTAAGATATTGGTAGAGAAGAGTTTCGAAGATGGTTTTGGTTTCGATGGCTCCTCAATGCGTGGCTGGAAAGCGATTAATGAAAGCGACATGCTGGTTGTGCCTCAGCCGGATACCGCCTTTGTGGACCCTTTTATGTCCAATACGCTGGTGATGACCTGTAATATTCAGGACCCGATAACTCGTGAAGACTATGCCAAAGATCCGCGCAACGTTGCCCGAAAAGCAGAAAGCTACATGCGGTCCACCAAAATCGCCGATGTCGCCAATTTTGGACCCGAGGCGGAGTTCTTCATTTTCGATGACGTGCGTTTCGATCAGAATGAGCACGAATGCTATTACCATGTGGACAGCATCGAAGGGCAGTGGAACCGGGGCAAAGCAGGCAGCACTCAGAACGCCGGCTATAAAATCCGCCATAAGGAAGGATACTTTCCCGTACCTCCCGCGGACACCCTGCAGGAAGCCCGCACCGAGATGATGCTGGCGCTGATGGAATGCGGCGTCGATGTCGAGGCCCAGCATCATGAAGTGGCGACCGGCGGTCAGTGCGAAATCGATATGAAATATGCGCCGCTGTTAAAGACGGCTGACAATCTGTTGCGGTACAAATATATCGTCAAGAACGTCGCCGTCCGACATGGCAAAACCGCCACCTTCATGCCAAAGCCATTATGGAACGACAACGGTTCCGGACTGCATCTGCACATGTCTCTCTGGAAAGAGGGCAAGCCGTTATTTGCCGGTTCACGATACGGCGGACTCAGTGAAATGGGGATGTACGCGATGGGCGGAATCCTCAAACATGCACCCGCGCTGTTTGCCTTCTGCTGCCCCACCACGAACAGTTACAAACGTCTGATTGCCGGGTTTGAAGCGCCCATCAATCTGACTTACAGTTATCGCAATCGATCGGCGGCGATCCGCATTCCCGTGCACAGCCCTCACCCCGAAAACAAACGGTTCGAATTCCGCTGTCCCGATTCCTCCTCCAATCCTTACCTGGCGATGTCGGCCGTGCTGATGGCAATGCTCGACGGAATTCAGAACAAGATCGATCCCGGACAACCACTGGAAAAAGATATCTACGACCTGAAACCGGACGAACTGGCTGAACTTCCCAGCGTACCAGACTCACTCGAACATGCCCTGCAGGCATTACGCGACGATCATAAATTCCTGCTGACCGGTGATGTCTTCACGGAAGATGTGATTGATACGTGGATCTGGTACAAGACCAATCAGGAAGTTGCCGCCCTCCGCGAGCGACCGCATCCCTATGAATTCGCCATGTACTATGACATTTAAGATGTCGGTCCCGGGCTGAAAAACATTCCGCCCCTCGCAATCCGATCCAGATGCGCACGAAGCGAAAACAGCGTTTTTTGCTATGATGAGCAGATAGTTGTGTTACGATATTTGAAGGCAGGACTTTGTCCCTGTTCCGTGTAACCAGCTTCTGAAACGATTTCCGTTCCCGGAGAAGTCCTTATGAAACGTGTGTCAGGCGGTTTGTTTGTTCTTGGTTTGCTGCTTTCCTGTCAGACGGCAAGTGCAGGTGAGCCGGGCTTACACGATGGCTGGCAGGCGATGTCGCCTCGCGAAGAACTGCGGCCCGAGATTACCTGGCAAGCGGATGCAGGCCCCGATCAGCAGGGTGCTTTTCTGATCCAGGCAGATGGCCGGGAAGCCTTGATGGGACATCTGCAGAAGTCATTCCCTGTGGAAGGAGGAAAGACTTATGAATTCACGGCACTGCGAAAAACCGAAGGGATTGACCTGGTTCGTCGTGTCGGTGCAGTCCGTCTGATCTGGCTGGATCAAAACGGGAAGCGAGTCACACGGGATAAACCCTCTTTCGCTTCGTATCGACCGGGAGAACATCCGCGGGCAGAACCCGAATTTCCAGGCGATCAGGAAGCCGTCGCTGGCTGGACGAAAGTTGCCGGCGTCTATCGTGCTCCTGTGAAAGCGGCGCAGGTTCAAGTTGAATTACATTTTCGCTGGGGACCCCCGCATTCCAGGATTCTGTGGAGCAACATCGTTTTAAAACAAACCAGGGATCTGCAACCTCGCATCGTGCGTTTGGCGACAATCCATCATCGGCCCCAGGAGGGAAAAAAGCCGAGTGACAAACCGGCCCAGTTCGCGAAATTGATCGCACAGGCGGCTGAGCAGAAAGCAGATCTGGTTGTTTTGCCGGAATCGATTACCGTCTACGGCACCGGCTTGTCTTATGCGGAAACCGCGGAACCGATTCCCGGCCCCTCTACAAAGTACTTTGGTGAGCTGGCTAAACAACATGACCTGTATATTGTCGTCGGGCTTTATGAACGGGCAGAGCATCTGATTTATAATGTAGCTGTGTTGATGGGCCCCGATGGAAAAATGGTCGGCAAGTATCGCAAAGTCACACTGCCCCGTGGCGAGATCGAAGGGGGCGTTACACCCGGAAATGAGTATCCCGTATTTGAAACCCGTTTCGGAAAGGTCGGCATGATGGTCTGCTACGATGGTTTCTTTCCGGAAGTGGCGCGCGAACTGAGCAAGAACGGAGCCGAGGTCATCGCCTGGCCTGTCTGGGGCTGTAACCCGCTGCTCGGCGCGGCACGTGCCTGCGAGAACCATGTGTACGTCATCAGCAGCACCTACACGGACACCTCTTCCAACTGGATGATCTCGGCTATTTATGGACATGATGGCAAACCGCTGGCACAGGCGAAGGAATGGGGCACGGTCGCGGTCACCGAAGTGGACCTGAATCACCCGCTGTACTGGCAGAGCCTGGGCGATTTTAAATCCCAGATTGAACGACATCGGCCGGTCATCGATCCGAAACCTTGATCGCAGTCGCAAGATATTCAGGTCGTGAGGAATGCTTCAGCAAGTCCGCTTACGGTGCATTCACAACGTTGCCCGTGGTATTGACGGTTACGCCATTATTGTTGGCGGAGAGATCAGGCAGGTCCTGGATTCTGATAATGCCCCCCGCATGTGTCGTGAAGTCAAATGGTTTGTGAGCCGTGTTTCCGAAGATTTGCAGGGAGAGGTCAGAGCCGGCATCTTCCGAATAGATCAGCAGGTCTCCGCTCGTACCGGCACTGTCTGCAAAGTGATTCTGAGTGATCTGCATATTCGCCGCTGCGCCATTGGTGACATCGACACGCACATTAAACTGGTTGGGGCCGATCTTGTTATTGGTGATGAAAAAGTCATGCTTTGTTCCCTGGTTCACCGCGGCAATCAGACCGTAAGCAAAGACGTCGGTGTCGGTGTAGTCTGAGATGATATTATCATTGACGGTGGTCGTCGTGGCACCATTGGTCTGGTAGTTCAGCCAGATTCCTCTGCCCCCCGTGGCATGATCGTCGGTGGCAATCTGATTGCGGGAGATGTCTGTGTTCGCCGATCCATTCAGATAACGGACATG
>NZ_CAXAVM010000098.1:0-25385 GCF_963972345.1 uncultured Gimesia sp.
CGAGGCGAAGCTTTGCGATGTGCGGCGACCCGCAGGCTACCATCACGAACGGGTGTTAATATGCGTACTGCAAATCTGAAAAAAACAGGCTGTATTGCAGTGAAGATTCAGTACAACTGTCGCGTGTTTCGGTGCACTGTAAACTGGGCACGCGCGCGACTCAAAACAGCGCTTATCGCTGTTGGCGCGCAGCGGTCAAGTTCATTTTATGCAGCGGGAGTGCGGGAATGTGCAGCAGCAGGTGGGGGAAGTTCAGTCCTGCAGGCGAATGGTGACGCAGATGGCGTGGTGGAACAGGGAACGCCGACTGGTGAATTTTTACAAACAAACTCAGCGGCACGGCATGAGTCGCGGTTTAACGTGTTTAAAAAGGTCTGGAACAGACTCTCATTCGCCGAAGTGCTGTTTGAGGAAGTCGAGGCTTTTGTTGTTGGACCAGCGGTGGCCGCCTTCGAAGAAGTCGGCGTCGATGTTTTCTTCTGCGTCCAGAACCTGGTAAACCTGTTGCAGTTTTTCATATCCTGTGCGGGCGGCTTCGATGGGGAAGATTTTGTCTTCGATGCCATTGATGAGCAGAACCGGACGCGGGGCGTGCAAAGCGACGACATCGGACATTTCGCCGAAACGCATCATCTCAGGCATGCACTGACAGAGGCAGTGCGGCATCGCGTAGTAGGAGTCGCGGTAAGTTGAGAAGGCACCGGCGATCATGGTGAGTTTGACACGCTCGTCGAGGACGGGCAGATACATGGCGGTCGCTCCGCCTCCGGAGAGGCCGGCGGCTGCGATGCGGTCCGGGTCGACCTGGTCCTGGGTCTGCAGGAAATCGATGACGCGCATGGCGTCCCAGCTGCGCTGGCCTTGCGGAGTGCTGCCGATGAGAAGTGCGTTCATGGTCATCTGCAGGCAACTGCGTTTGGTGTGAGAGACGCCGCGATCCTGGTCGCCCGCGGTTTCGTTCCAGCCCCGCATGACGATGGCGGCGGTGATGTAACCGTGCTTTGCGAAGTAGACGGCGTAATCGAGTTCGCTCTGACGGGTCTTCTGTTTGTCGGCCTTGGTTTTGCCTTCATCGATATAGGGAACGATGCCACTGTGTCCGTGCATGCAGACAATGGCGGGGACTTTTTTCTTTAACTTGTGGGGGACGAAGTAATAGACGGGTGCCCAATAGGCGGCTTCGGTACGGATAAAAACTTTGTGTCGGGTGAAAGTGTCGAACTCTTTCTTTTCCGCCCACTTGACTTCCAGCGGAACTCGCTCAGGCATCTTTCCCAGGATGCGGGTGACGGTGGGATGAAACTGTTTTCGCCAGGCTTCGTGTTCGGCTTTGTTCGTGGCGTGCCAGGCCTGCAGAGGTTCCATGTTGTCGGCCAACTGCTGATAGCTCTCGGTGACGGTGAACGGTTTTTCCGCGGGATCGCGTTCTTCGGCGGTCGCCGGGGTGAGGAAGAGGCAGGAGAAGAGAGTGGCGAGCAGGTTGCGGGTGTAAATTTTTCTTCTGGCAGTACTGCAATCTGAAATGAAAGATAGTTGGTGCATCTTGTGTTACCGTCAATAAGAACAGGGGATGTTTCCGGTGATTGGGGAATCGCACTGACAGTTTCCTGCTCGCTGCGCTCACCCCGAATTGCATTCGGGGCTACCCGATACTCTGAGACTCCATTACAGGGGAAAGCTGGACGAAGATCAAGGTCTGACGGGGCAGGGTTGGGTTCTCAAGCAGTGTGGTGCGAAGTAATTAGGCAGCAATTCACAATTAATGACCGGTATCTCGTAATTCTTGTATATAATCGTTAATATGAGCTTCCGTCACTGAATATTAACTCGCCGGCGCTGTGGGGTGCCTTGGATATAACGACATGAAAAATCTGTCCCAAGCAGAAGAGATTGATGAAATCCGTACGCTGGTTCGCAAGAGCGGTTTACGGAGTACGGCTGCCCGGATCACGGTGATCCAGTTTTTGCGGCAGGCGACTTCACCTCTGACGCATGCTGAGATTGCCGAAGAGCTGACGCCGATGGGCTTCGATAAAGCCACCGTGTATCGCAACCTGATCGATCTGGCGGAAGCGGGTCTTGTCAAGCGAACCGAACTGGGAGATCATGCCTGGCGGTTCGAGCTGCGGAATCCTGATGAACCGGAAGACGCCGAGCACCCGCATTTTGTCTGCACCGAGTGTGGCAGTGTTTCCTGTCTGCATGATGTCGAGTTCAAGACACCAAAGAATAAGCAGTGGGCCGCGGTGGGCAAAGTGACCGAAATTCTGCTCAAGGGAATCTGCAGCGAGTGCGACGAAGAATAAGTCGCGTCGGTTGGTCGCTTCACTCAATGAGAATGCGAGTGGCCGTGTTCCGTACCGGTTGCTTCGGAACCGTGTGAATGGCCGCCGTGCTGGTGCGCGTGTTCCGGCTCGAGGAAGCCGATTCCATAAGCGAGGGCGATGCCCAGCAGCAGCACAAAAGAGAGGCGGAAGCGGTTATGCGAATGGAATTCCATTTCGGGCAGCAGATCGCCGAGTGAGATACAGAGAAACACGCCTGCGGAAAACGCGAGGGCACAGCCGATGATGATGTGCTGATTTTCTGAAAACTGCTGCACGCCCAGGAAAAACAGGAGGGCACCCAGTGGACACATCAGCGAAAAGCCGATATTCACAGCGTTCCGCCAGCCTGCAGACCAGCCACTGGCTGCCATCAATGAGGTAATGGAAACCGCGTCTAACGGTTTATGTAAGGCGATCGCCAGAAAGGTTCCCAGCCCGAACAGGGAGAGGAAGACTTCGTGATGCTGATCGGCGACGATGCTGGCACCGAGTGCGAGTCCGTCAATCAGGGTGTGCAAAGCCAGCCCGAAGGCGATGCCGACCCAGCTCAGGTGATGCGAGTGCGCGTGCGTATGAGAATGCACGGGAGCATGCGCGTGGTGGTGGTCGCAGTCATGATCGTGGTCGTGTGTGTGTTCTGCTTCTTCCTCCAGTTCCACGGTTCCATGCTGGTGAAAATGAAAGGTACGCAGCAGGAAGAACAGGGTGATCACTCCTGCCATCATCCACCAGACGGCCCGGTCGATAGATCCCATTTCGGCAACCGCGTGCGGCAGCAGATGAAAGATGCCAATGCCCAGCATGAGTCCGCCGACAAAACTGATCAGTGTTTCCATGCGGGTATGTGTTAAGCGGATCAGGGAAGGCAGCCAGCCCCCCAGCAACGAAGAACCGACAATCAAAACACAGTAAATCCCCAGCAGGGTATAGGACCAGGTGTTATCAGCGGGCGCTGGTTCTTCCGTTTCTGCGACAGCGGTTTTCTGATTTTCGTTCTCGGCGTGGACATGCTCATGTTCCGCCGCCATGGTGGGGCGCGTGAGAAAGAAGCCAGGGGCAGTCAGAAAGACAAGTAGTGGAATCGTCAATAACAGGAGCGTGATTCTCACGTCGTTTTTAAAAGGAGAAAGCGGTTTCATCGAGTTAAAAAGCCACCTGTGATTATCACTGTGAGCAGGAAGAATGTATCGGAATGCTCACTACATCGGCACCCATAGATTGTAATAGCAAACTAATTGCGATTGAATTTAGCTTTTATCAGTAAATGGTACAAGACTCCCCGGAATTCTTATCCCGTAAGATTCTGAACTTTTGCACTCTGTGCCCAGCATTCATACTGGAACACAAGCCATAGAAGATGCTTATACGAATTGATTTAGATCGCATTTCACCGGAAGTTTAAAGACCTCGATGGCCGGAGCAATGAAAAAGGATGCTGTACAGGTTACCCGGAATAAAGTCTGGCTTTGGAGCGGGTTTCACAGGGAATTTTTTGTGGATGAGGCAGATCGAATCTAATAAGTCGAGGTTTATCATTCGTTTACCGCGTTAAGCTGTTCCGGTTAGGCGGTTTGTCTGGCGTGTAGGCATTGTGAGTTCGTATGCGAGTCGTCTTCATCATTTCTTAATATTATCTTTAAATTCGAACCGCCGATAAGCCCTCTAAGGATCAATTTGTTTCTGCAGGGTTGCCGAGACAGGACCTCACAAAACAGCCCGAAATGGATTCCGGGCTACTCACATCAGGGATGAAGATGCGCAAATTTATCAAAACGGCAGGAATTCTCCTGTTGCTGGGAACGTTGTTCCGTCCGTCGGGTATTCTGGCGGAAGACACGAAAATCAGCTCTGAACAGCTGGAGCGGCTGCTGAATCGGCTGGAGCAGGCAGAGAAACGGATTCAGGAACTGGAAGAATCGAAGCCAGTCACTCCGCCCCCTACTCCTCAGCCTGAGCCACAGCGTGAGACGATTCCTTTACTGCCTCCCCGTCTGGAACGTGCAGCCGGCGGGCTGGACGATTCGGATGAAATGCTGATCAATAATTACACGGATGACTCGGGCTCACCCGCCTTCGAGACCCGGCTGTCCACTCTGGAAGAAGACTGGAAAAAATTCTCCGAGTCCGAGCAGGAGAAAAAGGCAAAGGATGCCTCCAAAGCGACCACGATGAAAATCACAGGTCGAATTCACCTGGATGGCTGGAATTTTTCTGACAGTACTCCCGGGATCGCTGCATTTAATAATCCAGCTGACCCCATGGATCCGGAAAATAACCTGGAGTTTCGACGGCTGCGTCTGGGATTTGCGGGTGATATTAAGGACAACATGATTTACAAGCTGGAGTTTGACTTTGATGATGCCAATGACCCCACAATTAAAGATGCTTATCTCGGGTGGAATGATCTGCCGGTCTTCCAGACACTGTTGATTGGTAATCAGAAGCGCCCGCTGGGTATGGACCACCTCAACAGTAGTCGCTTCAACTGGTTCCTTGAACGTCCACTGGTGATTGAAGCTTTTAACCAGGATGCCCGTCGTCTGGGGATTGCTGCCTACGGCGTTTCAGAAGAGGAGACCTGGAACTGGCGCTATGGTATTTACGAGCTGGAAAATATTGCCAATGACTCAGGGTATGCAGGCGACGCAGGCCAGTACAGTCTCAACGCACGTCTGGCCGGGACTCCCTGGTATGATGAAACTTCGGGGGGGCGTGGTTATCTGCATCTGGGTATTGCCGACATGTGGGCGAAGCCGGACGGAGATCCGAGTGCCACCGCCTCCAATAACAATGAAGCCCGTTTCCGTACCCGCCCCGAAGCACGTTCCGGCAGCGTTCGCTGGCTGGATACGGGAGCGATTGCCGGAGCAGACTGGTTCAACACTCTGGGTCTGGAAGCGATGCTGACAGTGGGATCATTCTCAGTTGTCAGTGAATACCAGGTAACCCACGTGGGACGGGGTGCAACGGGACCCGACTTGACCTTTGAAGGTGCTTATGTCGAGGCCGGTTACTTCCTGACGGGCGAATATCAACCCATCGATCGCAGGACGGGAACCATTGAGCGGGTAAAGCCACTGGAAAACTTCTTCTGGGTCAATACCTGTGATGGAGAGACTGGTGGTGGCTGGGGAGCCTGGCAGGTGATTGCCCGCTATTCTTACCTGGACCTGTCTGACGGTGACATTACCGGTGGTGATGAAAGAAACTTTACCGCTGGTATGGTCTGGTGGTGGAATTCGCATGCCCGTATGCAGTTTAACTACATCCATGCCCAGATTGATGACAGGGGGCCCATTGATGGTTACACGGACGGTCGATCAGATATCTTTGGTGTTCGCTTCAGTGTTGATTTCTAGACCGCATCATATTTCACCAGAGCATCTGTCCGTCTTTTGTACCCGGCCCCGATGGTCTTGGAGACGTCACAATAAAACTGGAAACAGTCTCAACTCAATACACTCTCAATGGCTGACATTATTTTAAAGTCTGGACTCTCAGAAAGTGAGAATTATGAAATATTTTGGAATTGTTCTGCTGACTGTCACGGTTTGCTTCTCGGGGGGGACGCGCATCTCAGCCGAATCAGGGACTCCCACTTGCGACAAGGCAAACGGAGCATGTGGAAGTTGCAACAGCTGTAACAGTTGCTCGCACGGTTGCAAAAGCTGTCGACTGCATGTGGAAACATTAAAGGTTAAGAAGCACTGTTTTAACATTGAATGCAAAGAGGTCTGTATTCCTCCGGTCCGCTTTCCCTGGCAGAAGTGCTGTGAGCTCAAATGCGGTAAAATCAAAACCGTACGCGTGTTGAAGAAGCACGAGTACACGTGTGAAAAATGCGGATATAAATGGGATATCGAAAATCTGTGCGGTGCCTGCCCGGCGGGAAACTGTGAAACAATCGTACCACCGGCCCTCAAAGCGACTGCACTGCCTCCCCTGGCACCGGCGACTTCAGTCAGAAAAAAGTAAACCTGTAGTTATGTTTCAGCCGGAAACAGAAATCATGTTCCCGGCTGAGATTGTAATGCTGTGGATATTATGTTGACGGTTTTAATTTCTGGCGATGTACCAGTGAATAAATACACGGCACCAGAATCAGTGTCAGCAAGGTGGAGACGACCATGCCACCCAGCAGCGCACGTGCCAGTGGGATCATCGCTTCATTGCCAGGTGCAATCTGGAAAGAGAGTGGGATCATCGAAGCCACCAGTGTGAGCGATGTCATGAGAATCGGGCGTAATCGCACCTGGGCCGCCGACAGTGCGGCTTCCTGCGGGGAGAGCCCCTCGTCACGACGCCGATTTGCGAATTCAACCAGTAAAATAGAGTTGTTAACGACGACTCCAATCATCATCAGGGTTCCCATCAATGATTGAATGTTGATGTAGGTACCCGTCAGAAACAGAATCAGCAGTACGCCTCCCAGTCCAAGAGGAACCGCAAGCATGATGATCAGTGGATCAACAAAGGAGCGGAACTGGGCCATCAGAACCAGATAGACCAGAATACCAGCGACCACCAGTCCCATCCCCAGCAGATTCATGCCCGTCTGCATGGTTTCCACGGGTCCGCGCAGCGTCGTCGAGACACCATTTTCAAATTCCAGTTGATCTAAAGCGTTTCTGATATCCTGGGCCACCGAACCGATATCCCTTCCGACAACATTCACATACACATCATTCACACGCGAAATGTTGTAGTGCGCAATTTCGCCCGGAATCGTAACACGCTCGATGGTGGCAATATTCGACAGGGGGATGGTGACCGGCCCATTCGGAGTATTGAGTGAGAGTGGTATGTTTCGGATTTCATCGAGGGTCTGGAAATCATTCGACTTGTATTGCACGCCCATAAAAAAGTCGACGCCCGACTTGGGATCGATCCAGATTGTGGGAGAGTAACCGACGCTGGAACCCAGAGCCGTTAATACCGTTTGAGCGACTTCTTCCTGGTCCACTCCCAGGTACTTGGCCCGCGTGCGATCTACCTGAATATCAAACTGTGGGTAGTCGAGTGACTGTGCAATCTGAACGTCCTGCGTACCGGGAATATCCTGAACCACGTCCACAATTCTTTCAGCAGCATTCCGACATTGATCCAGAGTTCCCGCCGCAACCTGGACGTTGATCGGAGTCGGAACTCCTTCATTCAAAGCCAGATTAATGATACCTCCCGATACGAACAGGAATTTTTCCATGGGATACTTCTCTGCCAGCTTCCCGCGCAGTTCCTGAATATAGTCCCGGGTACTTGTCGACCGTTTTGCCTGGTTCAGGTTGACAATCAGGTATGCCGTGTCAGGTCCCGAGTTCGAACTGAGTACAGTCGAGAATCCGGCCCCTTTCCCGACGGGCAACCCGATGTTTGCGATCAGCGTGTCGATTTCTTCCGGCGGAATCACTTCCTTTACTGTTTCTTCGATACTGGCAACCAGCTTCTCTGTTTCGATCAGCTCTGTACCGGGCAGGGTTTTGATTCTGATTTCAAATGTTCCCGCATCGACATCAGGGAAGAGCTCGGTACCAATCAAAGGCCAGAGGAAGAAAGTCATTCCGATTCCAGCTGCGATAATGAACGTGCTCAGGGCAGGAGCTTTCAGTACTGCACTCAGAAAATGTCCGTAGGGACCGTGCGGTTTTGAGTCAGAGAAACTCTCAGCGGCAACCGTTTCTGTTTCGTTATTTTTGTTACGTATCCGTTCACGGACAAAAGTCGCACAAAAGGCGGGGACGACAGTTAATGCCAGAATATAAGAGGCACCAATGGTAAACGTTGCCGCCAGTGACAGCGGGGCAAACAGATATTTAATCATGCCTGTCAGAAAGACAGCAGGGAGAAAGACGGCCAACGTGGTGATTGTACCGGCCAGAATCGCCCCGGAAACTTCGATCGTTCCCTCGCGTGCGGCGTCGAGGGCGGTTTTTCCCATTCGCTGATGCCGAATGATATTTTCAACGACAACAATCCCGGCGTCCACAACCGTTCCGATGGCTAATGCAATTCCTCCCAGCGTCATGACATTGATCGTCTGCCCGGTAAAAGCAAAGCCGAGACCGCCAATCAGAATGGAGAGCAGGATCATGGAAACAATGATGAATGTCGGTAACAGCCGACGTAAAAAAATGAAAACGACGACCGCCACGAGCAGAGCCCCCAGTCCTACCTGGCTGTAAAGGTTGGACATGGCTTGCCTGATGTAATGTGACTGATCTGAGACCAGGGTAACTTCCGTGGCTTCCGGAATATCTCCCCGCTCTTTCATTTTGGGAATTTCCGCCGCGATTCCCTCATAAATGCGATCGACGACCTCGATAGTGTTTTCTCCGGGCTCTCTTAACAACGGGCAGTAAACACTGCGTTCTCCGTTCACTCTGACAATATTGTACTGCAGGGCCGCATCGTCTTTCACTTCTCCTAAGTCGCGAATAAAAATCGGGCGTCCCTCGCGCACCGCTACCGGAATCGCTTCAATTTCGTCAATCGTGGGTAAGGTGTTTTTGGGATGAATCTGGTAGTCCAGGCCTCCCATTCGTGCCGTCCCTGCAGCCAGTACCAGGTTTGATTTTTTCAGCGCTTCCACAACATCGGTTGTACTGACATGATGTGCCTGAAGCTTCACCGGATCGACATACACCATCATCTGGCGAAATTTCCCGCCAAAGGGGTGTGGGATCTGGACGCCTTTTAACCCGCCCATTTTGTTTCGAACGGCGTAGTATCCGATGCTGTAAAGCTCCGATTCACTCAACCCTTTCCCCGAAATCGCAGCCAGAACGACCGGCAGGTTGGCAGGTTCACTGCGCAGCGTGAAAGGCCATTCGATGCCCGGGGGTAAATGGAACATGTCACTGGCTTCCAGGTTCACGATATCATTCATCGCCGAACTTGGATCAGCGCCCGCCTGGAAGAAAATTTTGATCACGGCTGCACCGGGAACCGTCCGGGATTCCTGATGCTCAATTTTCCCGGCTAAAGTCAGTGCGCGTTCCACCCGGGAAGTGACGGATTTTTCCATGTCCAGAGTGGGTAAACCCGGGTAGGAGAAAAAACTGACGACCACCGGCTTCTTGAAGTCCGGCAGAATATCGATGGTGATTCCCGGAATGACCGCTGCACCGAGCAGACATAATGCGAATGCTCCTGCCAGCACCGCATATCGGTTTTTGAGTGAAAAATTGATAAGTCCCATAACGCCCGCGCTTTCATGTCTGTCACTGTTTCAGAATCGTCACCGCCGCTGACTCAACAAAGAAGGTGGTCTTTATTGGATCGGCGCAACTTTTTCGCCCGTTTTGAAGCGTTTCAAATGGGCATCCACGACTTTCTGGCCCGGTTGGAGTCCCGACAGAATTTCAATCGAGTTGCCATTATCCATGCCTGTCGTCACGGGAACGACAGAAACGACGTCGTCTGTCACCGCATAGACAAAGGCTTTCCCGCCTTCAAATCGAATTGCTCTTGCCGGCAGCATGTTGGCTGCTGCGGGAGAGCCCAGAGAGATCGTTGCCTGTCCAAACATGCCAGGGATGAGTTTACGGGAAGGGTTGGGGACTTCAGCTTCTACCAGCATCGTGCGGGTGTGGGGGTCGAGTTTTCCCGTGAATCGAGTTACTGCGACTTTGAGTTCTTCCTCAGCGGGAAATGAAGGGAAGCTCAACTTTACCACGTCACCGCGACTGATGAAGGCGGCCTCGATTTCGGGAACAGGTATCTCAACACGTACTTTCTCGATCTGATCAATCTCAAACAGTGGTTCTCCTTTACCGACTTCATTTCCTTCACGCACCAGGTCCCCGGGATTGACGGTGCGGCCTGTGATCATGCCTGAAAAAGGCGCTTTGATAGTGGCGTAATTCAACAATACATCCAGCTCTTCCAACTGGTGCCGCGCGATTGAAGTTTGCGATTTTGCTACCTGCAGGTCTGCTTCAGCAGACTTCTGTTTTGCCCTGGCGACCACCACATCGGCACTCGCGGAGTTTATGGCAGAAGACACGGTCTGCTGGTTGGCCAGTTCAGAGTCGCGTTTTTTCCGGACTTCATCCAGGACACGACTTTCCAGTGATCTGCGTTGTACCAGGTCACTGGTCCTGTCAAATTCTGCCTCAGCTGCTGCTACCAGCGCCTTTGTGCGGTTCAGTTCTGATTTCGCCTGCAGCAGTCTCGCTTCTGCTGACTGTACGTTAGCCTGGCTCAATTGAATTCCGGCCTCGGCCCGTTTTTCTTCTGATTCATTCTGGGAGATTCGTGCTTCGATGATCTGCCGCTGTTTCTGCAGTTCGGGTACATCGATGACAGCTAAAATCGTGTCCTGTTTGACGTAGTCGCCGATGTCAGCTTTGACCTCTTTCACATAGCCGCTGACCTTTGCTCGAATCTCTGTCTGATAGAAAGGCAGGACGGTAGCAGGTTGTGTCGTGGTTCTGGCGATCTGTTCCTGTGTCATGGAAATCATCTCAACCGGGACAGGCTGGGACGATTTTTTCAGGTGTGTGACATCAGTTTCCACAGAACAACCCGTCAAAGCAGCAGACATCGAAAGCGCGCTGATGCTGAGACTCTTAATCAGGGCCTGGCGTGACTTCATGTACATTTGACCTTTGGTTTCAGGAAGCGAGTGAGAAAAATACAAATCTACCATTGAAAACAGGCAGATTGTAGAGGGACCCACTGCAATTGGTACAGTTTTCGGCTTATTTAACCGGAAACCCTTTTCCATGCCGCAAAGTCAGCGTAACCGAGGCAGCTGTTTCAGGTCTTGTAAATCGAAAGTGATTTGCGTGACCGGGTCGGAATTACCACGGAATCTTGCCGATATAATCCAGACAGGGAGTGTAATCAGATAAATTGCCATAACCACAACACGGAAGGTTTCACGATGCATCGGAGGAGGAGCAGGGTATGGATTGGATTCGGGCTTGCCTGTCTGACGGGTTGCTCGACAGTTCAAACTGCCTTAACCGGCTCTGCAGATGACAGACCTGATGTTCCCAACCGTGCGTCGATCCTGGCCGAAAAAGAGCTGGATGAAGTGCTGCTGGCTCCCCCCTCCCGCAATACACGTTATCTGACAGGGAAAAAAGCCAGGCTGGTCAGTTTAAAGCCGCGTACCCCTGCCGCGGTTGTTGCTACTCATGAGAACGACATACCGGCCTTGTCTGCAAATAAAATTGAGCGGGTTGATCATGAGATTAAGACCCTGGCGTCAAAAGCAGGGCCTGCTACCGGAACCTTGACCGTCAACGGTAAAACCTATCGTGTGCAGTTACAGGAAGAGATCGTGGAACCGGCGGCTGTTCCTGGAACCATTACCACCGCTTCCGTAAATGTACCGCCGCCTGCCCCGGGCACTCTGCCCATTGAGGATTTTGAGCAGTCAGAGCTGACGGCTGCTGCCGAGGATGCTCTGCGTCTCAATTTACCCACCGCATTGTCAATGATTGGTGGAGAACATCCTGTTGTCGGTTTTGCGCAATGGCGGGTACAGGAAGCCTATGCCAGGCTGGACCAGGCCAATGTGCTCTGGCTGCCCTCAATCCAGCCAGGCTTCAGTTTTGATCGGCATGATGGAAATCTGCAACCCAGTGATGGCTCCATTGTGGATGTCAACCGGAATTCATTTCAGTATGGTCTTGGTGCAGGAGCAACAGGAGCCGGCACGACTCCTGTTCCTGGCTTAGTGGCTCGGTTTCATCTGGCTGATGCGATCTTTCAGCCTGAGATTGCTGAGAAGACTGCCTGGGCGAGAGGGCATGCGGTTGACGGTGCGCTGAACGAGCAGCTGTATAAGGTCGCGTCTGCCTATCTTGAGTTACTGGAATCCGAACAGAATTTGCGGATCCTGGAAGAAACAAGAAATCACACAGCCGGCCTGGCCAAACTGACCCATGATTATGCGGCGAGTGGTCAGGGGCTGCAGTCTGATGCGGATCGAATGAAAACAGAATTAACCCTTGATAAGAATCGGGTTGTGACCGGTCGTGAACGGATTGCGATTGCCTCGGCTCGGCTTTCAGAATCACTGAGCATCGATACGGGCCAGTCCATCGTACCACTCGATTTCACAGTCGTTCCCCTTGAGCTGGTGAATCCGGATTTGGATAAAGGAACCCTCATCAGCACGGGTCTGGCGAATCGTCCCGAACTGAAAGAAGCCCAGTCGCTGGTGGCCGTTGCCTGCGAACAATACAAACGACAGAAATATGCTCCCTTCATACCCAGCGTCTTACTGGGCTTCAGTAGTGGTGGTTTTGGCGGAGGTCTGAGTGACAGCCTGAACGATGTGGGAGGCCGTTATGATTTTGATGCGCTGGTGACCTGGGAAATTCGTAACCTGGGCTTTGGTGAAGGGGCTGCCCGTCGGGAAACCCAGGCACAGATTGAACAGGCAAAGTTCCAGCAGATCAAAATGCTCGATCAGGTCGCACGCGAAATTTCAGAAGCCCAGACTCAAGTGAAGCACCGGGCTGAAAGCATTAAGATTACTCGAGAAGGAATCAAAGCTGCAGAAGAGTCCTACCAGAGAAATCTGAGTCGAATTCGTGATGGCCAGGGACTTCCGATTGAGGTATTGCAGTCTGTCAGAGCACTCGAAGCGGCACGGCATGCCTACCTGACCGCCGTCGTCCAGTACAATCAGGCGCAGTTTCGACTGCAGTGGGCATTGGGCTGGCCTGTCTTCGATCCCTCAGAGTCCGCTGAGAATGGCTAGCGGCTACCTCCGTGATCAGGGAAGATGGCATTCGCTCCCAGGGCCACCAGAAGTAAAAGAATCAAACCGGACGAACTATTTCTTCCTTTCAATACTCGGCAAATCTGGCATAATTAACGGACTCTGGATCTGGTTTCACCGCGCGGCCGATCATTGCTCAGCTCAGTTCTCTTTGATTGTGTGACATCATGATTTGTATTTCTGTGACTCCGGAATCCCGTAACTTTGCCAAGGTGGATATTCTGAATGCCGCCGCCCAGTCTGACCTGGTGGAGCTCTGTCTGGATCGACTGATTAAAACTCCCGATATCGGCGACCTGATTTCAGGCTTCGAGACACCCATCCTGGTTTCCTGTCGACGACCGGAAGACGGGGGACAGTTCAAAGGCACGGAAGCGGAACGCATCCAGCTGTTGAAGCAGGCGATCATCGCGGAACCGGCCTACATTGAGCTGGATCTGGAAACCGCAAAGCAGATCCCCCGTTTTGGGAAGACCAAACGGGTCATCAGTTATACCAGCCTGAAAAAGCCGCTGTCGCAGGTCGATGATATTTTTGACGAAATGACAGAAGCCCGGGCCGACGTGGTAAAATTCACCTGGCCGACACCAACCCTGCAGACCGCGTGGCCTCTGCTGGCGGCGATCAGTCAGAAGCGGGACATTCCGGTGGTCGGCATGGGGCTGGGTGCAGCGGGCATTACGTTTTCACTGCTGGGGGTGAAGTATGGCAGTCCCTGGATTTATGCCGCCCTGGAAAAAGGGATGGAGGCGTTTGAAGGGCAGCCGACGGTGGCGGAGCTGAATGAAGTCTTTCACTATCCAAAGATTTCGGCGAAAACCCGCTTCATCGGCGTCGCCGGAGTGGGAGTCGCAGAGCGGCGGACGATTGAAGTTTTCAACAGGGCTTCCGAACAACTCGGGCTGGATTACGTCTGCCTGCCCCTGGTGATCAATGATTTCAAGCAGGTCCACAAGATGCTGGGGATTCTGAAAATCCGCTCGCTGGTGGTAAGCCCGCGGATGGGCGAGTTCATTCTGCCGCTGGCGGAGCATCTGGAAGAGGCTTCTGAAAAGACCGGTTATGGAGATCTGCAGTTAAATCAACCAGATGGCTGGCACGCGTATGATACCGTCAGGCGAAGTGCCATCAAAAGCCTGGAAGCGACGCTGGAAAAGAAATCGCCGGGTTCCGGTTCGTCATTTCAGCGTAAAAATATCCTGGTGCTGGGGCAGAGCGGGTTGACGAAAGCAGTGGTTTACAGTCTGACGCAGCAGGGGGGCATCGTGAGTGTGACTTCCCAGAATGATAAAGCCGCACAGGGAATTGCCCGTGCTTTTGATGTCCGCTATGTTCCCTTCGCAAACCTGTATGACACGCTGTCCGATGTGGTGGTACAGACCGACCCTGAATTGAAACTGGGACACAGCAAAGAACAGTTGAATCCTTCCTATCTGCGGGAGAGCATGACGGTGATGGATATCAGCCAGTTGCCGGAACCGACGGAACTGATGCGGGAAGCCGAGAACAGGGGCTGTGAAATCGTATGTGTGGATGATGTCTACCGCAGACAGCTCAGCCAGATTTTCAAAGCGATCACTGCGTCAGAGATACCGGACGACGTGTTCGAAACCCGCAGCGAATATACACGTTGAACTGAGCAGCTCAGTTTTTGTCGGACGCATTGCTGACGGGAGACTGCAGCAGGCGCAGGCCGTTGAAAATGACCAGCAGCGAGGCGCCCATGTCGGCGGCGATGGCTGCCCAGAGAGAGGCGTGGTTCAGCACCATCAGCAGCATGAACAGGGCCTTGATGCTCAGTGCGAAGATGATGTTCTGGCGGATGATCTTCAAAGTGCGTTGAGAGTGATTGATCAACCAGGGAATTTTCGTGAGATCATCTGTCATCAGCGCGATGTCGGCTGATTCAATGGCGACATCACTGCCGGCGGCCCCCATGGCGATGCCCAGGCTGGCGCGGCTCATGGCGGGGGCATCGTTCACCCCGTCACCTACCATCGCCACGAATTCGTATTCTTTGACCAGGGATTCGATCACAGCGACTTTGTCTTCCGGCAGTAATTCAGAATGCACCCGGTCCATGCCGACTTCGTCTGCCACTGCCTGCGCCGTTCCTGCGTTATCACCGGTGAGCATGACCAGTTGCTTGATGCCCGCCTGATGCAGCGCTTTGATGACAGACGCTGACGTTTCGCGCACCTGGTCCGCCAGTGCGATGAAACCACAGACGTGGGATTCATTGCCGATGACCACCACGGTCTGCCCGGCATTGGAAAGTGCTTCCAGCTGCTGATGGACTTCGGTGGTTTCTTCCTTGCGTTCTTCCAGGTAGCGATGCGAACCCAGCCAGAATTCTCTGCCGTTGATGGTTGCGGTGGCGCCTTTGCCTTGAATGATCTGGTAATCTTCAGCAGCCTGGTAGGAGACCTGCTGTTGTTCTGCCGCATCCAGAATCGCGATTGCCAGGGGATGATTACTGTGTGCTTCCAGCGCGGCGGCCCGCTCCAGGAGTTCCGATTCAGTGTGTCCATTCAGGGGAACTATCTTTGTTACTACCGGTCTGCCTTGCGTGAGGGTTCCTGTTTTATCCAGCGCCAGGGCTTTCAGGTGGGCAGGTGTTTCAACAAACACTCCCCCTTTGATCAAGACGCCATTCCGTGCTGCCGCCGCCAGTGCTGCGACGATGCTGACGGGCGTGGAAATTACCAGGGCACACGGGCAGGCGATGACCAGCAGTACCAGTGCGCGATAGACGGCGTTGTCCCAGCTGACCTGAAACAGAACAGGTAATGAGATCAGGACGAGCAGGGCCAGTGCCATCACGATCGGTGTGTAGATTTTGGCAAACTTCTCGACCCAGAGTTCCGAAGGAGCCCGTTTCGACTGGGCTTCTCCGACCATGCGAATGATCTGCGCCAGGACGGTATTTTCCGCCAGCCTGGTGCATTTCGCCTCCAGCAGTCCATCTCCGTTGATCGTGCCGGCATAAAGTTCATCGGTTTCCCGTTTGCCGACCGGAATGGATTCGCCGGTAATGGGTGCCTGATTGACTTCGCTGAAGCCTTTAATGACTTCACCATCCAGGGGGATTTTTTCACCCGGGCGAATAATGAATGTGGTGCCGACGGTGACAGCTTCGGCGTTGACCGTGATTTCCCTGCCGTCTGCATCGCGAACGCGGGCGATGGGCGTGGATAAATCCATCAGGGCGGCGACGGCGCGGCGTGCCCGTCCGACACTCCAGGCTTCGAGCAATTGTGAGAAGGCGAACAGAAACGCGACGGCTGCCGCTTCAAACCATTCATCAATGCAGAGTGCGCCGACGACGGCGGTAAACATCAGCAGGTTCATGTCGGGCCGTAACCGTTTCAGAGAGAACCAGGCTTTGGGCAGTACAAACCAGATGCCGGCGATGATTGCGACCAGGTATTGCAGACGCACCGGCAGCGGCATCGCGCCATGCGCCGCCTGTTCCGCGCCCAGCGCGGCGCCGATGCTGCCTGTCAGATAGACGTGCGTCAGAAACGCGGTTCCCATGCAGACGCCACTGACGGTTGTCAGTATGGTTCGGCCCTGGCGAGACCAGAGTGTGCCTTGCTCCGACTGTTTTGCATCGTCATTCCACAGCTCGGCCCGCATGCCGGTCTGGCTGATGGTTTGCATGATCGATTCTGCAGTGACGTTGTCTGGCTGATCGCGGACCGTCATTCTTCTGTTGAGTACATCAAAGAACAGATGTTCTTCACCGCCGAGCAGAGGAGCGAGTTCCCGCTTGAGGATCGTGACTTCTTCGACACAATCCATATCCTGGATTTTGAAAATCAGATCGTCGTTTTGTTCATTCATGCAGCATCGATTTTCAGAAAAAGAATGTGGTATCAGGCGGGAATGCAGAGCTTCTGTATGCTGAAATCATAGCACTTCAAACCGGGAAACTGAAACTTCGGTTTTTTTTCTTCGCAAAAATCTGCTAAAAGAGATAAGATCCGCCATGACCGGTTTAACCGGTGAACTCTGAATCGAATAAAAACCAGACAGTCAGTTCGCTCTGCATTCATACAGCGACTGACTATATTTAATAAAGGACCATCATGAGTAAGGATTATCTGGCTGCCCGCAGGAAGAAACTGATTTCGCTGCTGAAACGCAGGGGGGCCGAGGCCATGCTGATTACCTGCGAAACGAATGTTACTTATCTGACGGGATTCAGCGGGGATTCCAGTTATCTGCTGATCGGCACAGGGCAGACGGTGCTGATCAGTGACGGACGCTATACGACCCAGCTGGAAGAAGAGTGCCCGGACCTGGATATTCACATTCGGAAAGCAACCGAATCGATGATCTCAGCGGTGGAGCAGGTGCTTAAGAAATCGCATCTGCCCAAACTGGGTTTCGAAAGTCATATTGTGACCTGTGAACTGCTGGATGCGATGAGCGGGATCACCCCTGCCGCCCAGTGGATTCCGATTGCAGGTCTGGTAGAAGAACTGCGGATGATTAAAGACGTCTCGGAAATTCAGGAAATCCGCGAGGCAATCCAGCAGGCCCAGCGCGGCTTTGAAGTGTTTCGAGCGATGCTGACCCCAGAGATGTCGGAACTGCAGGGAGCCCATGAACTGGAGCATGCGATGCGACGGTTTGGCGCCCGCCAGGCAGCCTTCGATCCGATTGTGGCAGTGGGGGAGCGGGCCGCTTTACCGCATGCGATGCCTACGGAGAAACTCCTGGCAGACTCACCGTTTTTACTGGTGGACTGGGGGGCGATGACTCAGAAAGGCTACCGAAGTGATCTCACCCGGATGATCATTCACGGGCGTCCGCCGGCCAAACTGGAAAAAGTGTATCAGACCGTTCTGAAAGCGCAGCTGGCGGCGATCAAAGCGATTCGCCCCGGTGTTCTCTGCCAGGACGTGGATCGTGTGGCCCGCGCGGTGATTGAAAAAGCCGGGTTTGGCAAGCTGTTTACCCACAGCCTCGGGCATGGGATCGGTCTGGATATCCATGAAGGCCCGCGCCTGGGAGGGAATGTGTCGACTGAGCTGAAGCCGGGCATGATCGTGACAGTGGAACCGGGTATTTATCTCCCGGGCTGGGGTGGGGTGCGGATTGAAGATGATGTGCTGGTGACGCGAAATGGACATGAGGTTATGACCAGTGTTCCCAAAGAGTATGAATCGGCTCGCCTTTAAACCGTGGGCCGGAGTGGTGTTCGTATGTATTGTCCTTGAGGCTGGGATCTAATTTGGAGCATGGTGTCGTCTTAATGATCGTTAAAGGTATTATGGCAGGAACTTACGTTGCAGGAGCCCAGGCGGGAAATCGACTTGAATTGTGCCTGATTTTATTAGAGAAACTCCCCTGTTTCGCTTGGTTTTCTGATGTGATTTGGCTTAGAATCTGAATCTTATACATGTCAGGCGGGGTAGAGCGTGCGCGCCAGTCGTAAGCGTTTGGACCCTTTCCCAATATTGTCAGCAAGAGAATGAAAATCTGGAACGTGTTGCTGAGGGACGCTATTGTCAGTCGGTCCTTTCTACAGCAGGCAATACGAATGCAGCTTGAGAATACGAAAATAAGGTAGGTCAATGGCAAAAAACGAGGTGCCGAAAGGCGAACCTTTCGATTTGGAAAAACTTCAGACTCTGTTTGAAATGATGGAAAAGCACGGACTGACCGAGGTCAATCTGAAGCGCGGTGAAGAGACCTGGAAATTGCGACGCGGACCGCAGGAGACCTTTTCGATGGTTCCCGCTGCCGCTCCTCAGATGGCGCCGGCTCCTGTCGCGGCTGCACCTGCTCCCGCCCCGGCACCCCCGACCGAAGCGGCGCCTGCTGCTGACGCGGGTCCGGTAATCAAGAGCCCGACCGTGGGAACATACTATGCCTCTCCGAGCCCTGACGATCCACCGTTTGTCAGCGTGGGTTCCAAGGTGAGCTCGGATACCGTCGTCTGTATCGTCGAAGCAATGAAAGTGTTCAATCAGATTCCGGCTGAGATGAATGGAACGATTACCGAGATTCTGGTGAAAGATGGTGAAGCGGTCGAGTTCGGCCAGCCTCTGTTCCGAATCTCTCAGGGCTGATGCCTGTTGTCGTAGAAAGTTCGCGATGAAGCAGGTCATGCAGTTGCGTTCAGAAACTCAGATGTAGGGTCCTTTTACCAAGTCAAAAACAAATGTTTCAAAGAATACTGGTTGCAAACCGAGGTGAGATCGCACTGCGGGTGATTCGTGCCTGCCATGAAATGGGTATCGAAACCGTTGCGGTTTTCAGTGAAGCCGATCGAGGCGCACATTATCTTTCACTGGCCGACGAGGCGATCTGTATCGGACCGCCAGCTGCGACCGACAGCTATCTGATGATCAATCGGATTATCAGCGCTGCGGAAATCGGAAACGTGCAGGCCATTCACCCCGGTTACGGGTTCCTGGCGGAAAACGCACACTTCGCGGAAGTCTGCCGCAGCTGTAATATCGAATTCATCGGACCTCCCCACGAAGCGATGGCCCAGCTCGGCGATAAAGTCTCTGCCCGGGAAATTGCCAAGGCTGCCAACGTGCATGTTTCGCCGGGAACCGAAGGTCTGGTGACCGACGAAGGAGAAGCACTCAAGGTGGCCCAGGAGATCGGTTATCCCGTGCTGATCAAAGCGACCGCTGGTGGCGGTGGTAAAGGGATGCGTGTGGCCCGCAATGATATCTCGCTGAAAGCAGGCCTGAAAGCGGCGGCAGCAGAAGCAGAAGCCGCCTTCAAAAATTCCGGCGTCTACATCGAAAAATACATTGAAAATCCCCGGCACGTCGAAGTGCAGATCTTGGCCGACAATCACGGCAACGTGCTCCACTTGTGGGAGCGTGACTGCAGCCTGCAGCGTCGTCACCAGAAGCTGGTGGAAGAGAGCCCGGCACCCAACCTGCCTCACTCGGTACGCGAAGATATCTGCAAAGCCGCCTGTCGACTCATTGAAGCGGCCGGTTACACCAATGCCGGTACGGTCGAATTTCTGGTCGGCCCCGATAACCAGTTTTATTTCATCGAAGTCAATGCGCGAATTCAGGTCGAACACCCGGTCAGCGAACTGGTGACCGGTATCGATTTGATCAAACAGCAGATCCGCATCGCTGCCGGCGAAAAGCTGGATCTGAAACAGAAAAATGTCCCCTGCCTGGGGTCTGCCATCGAACTGCGTATCAATGCGGAAGATCCCGAAAATGATTTTCGCGGATCGCCCGGTAAAATCACAAAGCTGCGGGTTCCCGGCGGGCCGGGGGTCCGGTTTGACTCGCATATTTACGAGGGCTACACCGTGGGCCCTTATTACGATTCTCTGATTGGTAAACTCATCGTTCATCGGCCGACCCGTGAAGAGTCGCTGGCCTGTATGAGGCGTTGCCTGGATGAATTCGTAATTGAAGGCATCAAAACCACGATTCCCCTGGCGAAGAAGATCTTTAATCACTCGGCGTTCATTGAGGGTAAAGTCGATACCACGTTTATCGAACGAACCTGGTAAATCGTTCCCGAAGATTAGTACGACGACATAACGGTTGTTTTGTATTGTGACAGACCTGCGGGCATTCACTTCGCTTATCCGCCAGCGGTCTCGTGTCGGCAGAACGAATCAGTCCCGGAAGAGAAGTTTCGCTCACTTCCAATTGTAAGCTGGTCATTTTTGAGTCTCTCAATCCTAGTCAGAGACGTTACTTTTTTGAAAACAGGTACAGGTAGTATAATGAGAGTTGGTATTTTAACGGGTGGTGGAGATTGTCCTGGTTTGAACCCGGTGATTCGTGGCGCCGTACGCGTCATCTGCAATGCGGGCGGCGAAGTGTATGGCCTGCTGGAAGGCTGGCGCGGCGCGATTGAAGGTAACTACATCGAACTGAATTCAGAAAACACAGACGACATCATCTTCAAAGGGGGAACCATCCTGGGATCTTCCCGTACCAACCCTTATAAAAACGAGGAAGAAGATGTACCCCGGGTACTGGCGACACTCGAAAAACTGGGCCTGGACTGTCTGATTGCCATCGGCGGTGATGACACCCTGGGCGTAGCCAACAAACTCTGGAACGATCATAAAGCACCCGTGATCGGCTGCCCCAAGACCATTGATAACGACCTGAGTTCGACCGATGTGACATTCGGTTTCGATACATCGATCAACATCGTGATGGAAGCCGTCGACCGTCTGCGTACCACGGCTGAATCACATCGACGCATCATGGTGGTTGAAACCATGGGACGTCATGCAGGCTGGATCGCGCTGTTCTCCGGTCTGGCAACGGCCGCCGATTACACGCTGGTCCCCGAGCAGCCGATCGAAATGGACCGTATGATTGATGTGTTGAAACGACGTCGTGCCAACGGCAAAAAGTACGGCATTGTGATCGTCAGCGAAGGCGCCCAGTTCAGCGAAGAGTCCGGCTTGACAACCCAGGACGGCGAAGTCGACGATTTCGGTCACGTCAAACTGGGCGGCATTGGTGAAACCGTTGCCCACATGATTGAAGAACGCACCGGTTTCGAAACACGTCACGTGACCCTCGGTCACCTGCAGCGTGGTGGTTCACCCAGTGCAGCAGACCGCGTACTCGGGACACGCTGCGGCGTCCATGCCGGCTGGCTGGCTCTGAAGCATCACTTCGGTTACATGGTCGCGCTGCGGGGAACACAGATTGTTCCCGTCGCACTGGCAGACGCCGTCGGCGAAATGCGGGCACTCGAAAAGAACTTCCTCGAAGAAGCAGAAGTCTTCCTGCAGTAAGCGGGATCTTTTCAATCGAGAACATGAGACCAGGCGCTGGCAACAGCGCCTTTTTTGTGCGCTATTGTATCAGTCGCACGTGTGTCACCGATCGGGTAGCCCCGGATGTAATCCGGGGTTGTCGCAGACAACAGGAAACTGTCAGTGAAAGCACTCTATATCGAATCAGGCTTCCAATATACATTTCACAGTCGGACGAACTGTAAAGGCCGGATGCATAGGTCACTCACGTTCGCATAACTTGTATATACTCTCACCGCCGCTTTTCCCTTGGCGGGAATTTCTTAACAATCCTGTCTATTGCGTATTCTCTGCTTTCACGCTGGATAATGATGCCTGCGTCTGTTTAAGATAGTAGGACTGACTCAAACCAGCTCTTCTTATCTGTAGCCTGTATTCATCTGGAAACAGCGAGAGCCTGCCAGAGCGAATTACAACGGTTCTCAACGATTTGATATTCTCCCGGAGGAACGAATGACACTGCCGCGCTTGACTCGCATTTCCGCCTCACTGCTTCTGATCCTGTTCTGTGTCACCCTGTTTTTCGCTCCGCAAACAGTCGCCGCCGGTGGGAAAGGCTTCAAGCCGATCTTTGATGGCAAAACACTCGACAACTGGGACGGAGACCCCCGATTCTGGTCTGTGGAAGATGGTGCCATCACTGGCCGCACAACCAAAGACAACCCGACCAAGGGGAACACGTTCCTGATCTGGAAGGGTGGCACACCGGGCGATTTTGTTCTGAAGCTGCAATACAAAATCATCGGTCACAATTCCGGCGTCCAGTACCGCAGTTTCACTTTACCCGATGCAGCCGACCAATGGCGCGTGGGCGGATACCAGGCTGACATGGAAGCCGGCGATAAGTATTCAGGGATTCTTTACGAAGAACGAAAACGGGGCATTCTGGCTCTACGCGGACAGAAAACAGTCGTTGGAAAAGATAAAAAAATTGATGTAGTCGGTTATCTCGGCGATACGAATGCGATTCAGAAGAAGATCAAAAAAGAAGACTGGAACGATTACGAGATCATCGCCCGCGGGAATCACCTGATCCATAAAATCAACGGAGTGGTGACTGCCGACGTTACCGATAACGACCCTGAACAGCGCCGCGCCGATGGAATTATTGCCCTGCAGTTACACGCGGGTCCTCCAATGGTTGTGCAGTTTCGTGATATTGAACTGAAAGAACTGCCGGCTGGCGAAGAGACTTCTGCCACGGACGGCGCTAAAAAAAAAGTAGTGCTGATCGCCGGTAAGAAGAGTCACGGTTACGGTGCCCACGAGCATCGTGCCGGCTGTCTGCTGCTGGCCGAAGCGTTGAATCACAGTGGTCTGAATATTGTAACCACAGTGGTCACGGAAGGCTGGCCTGAAGATGCGAGTGTGCTGAATGATGCCGACTCGATCGTGATTTACTGCGATGGCGGCGGACGTCATCCTTACAATGAACATCTGGATGAACTCAGCAGGCTGGCAGAAAAAGGTGTGGGCATGGTGAACCTGCACTATGGCGTGGAAGTTCCCAAAGGCGCCTCCGGGGATGCCTTTCTTCGCTGGATCGGCGGATACTTTGAAGAATGGTGGTCGGTCAATCCACACTGGACCGCCGACTATCAAAGTCTGCCCGATCATCCGATTTCGCAGGGCGTGAAGCCTTTCAGCATCAACGATGAATGGTACTATCACATGCGATTTCAGCCTGAAATGAAAAATGTGCAGCCGATCCTGACTGCCGTGCCTCCCAAAGAAACATTAAATCGCCCCGATGGTGCCCACAGCGGCAATCCTGATGTGCGAAAGACCATCGGGCAGCCCCAGCATATGGCGTGGGCCTACGAACGCCCGGACGGCGGTCGCGGATTCGGTTTTACCGGCGGTCACTATCACTGGAACTGGGGACACAACGATTTTCGGAAACTCGTATTGAATGCGATTGCCTGGACGGCTCATGCTGAAGTCCCTTCACAGGGAGTGGGATCGGCGTCAGTGACCGTCGAACAGCTGGAAAAAAATCAGGATTACGAAAAACCGGACAACTATAATCCCGCCCGGATTAAAGCATTACTCAAAGAGTGGAATCAATAAACGCGATTCGTTTAGAATGACTGATTGACACAGACCCGGGACAGCAACTTGAATCAAAAAAAGGAAACTGACTCCATGAAGTACCGTTGGCTTGCCATCCTTCCCGCCCTGCTGCTGATTACCAGTACCGCTTCCTCTTTTGTCTCCGCGCAAACCGAACATGATCCCGAACAGGCCGTACCCAGCCTGACGGTGGCCCCCGGTCTGAAAGCGACGCTGTTTACTTCCGAACCGCAAATCAGCAGCCCGTCCAGTATGGATGTCGATTCACAAGGGCGTGTCTGGATTTGTGAAATCGTCAATTATCGCGCCAACCTGCGTGATATCACCACTCGTAAAGAGGGGGACCGGATTCTGATTCTGGAAGATACGGACGGCGACGGCAAAGCCGACAAGACAACAGTGTTCTACCAGGGCAATGATGTAAACGGTTCACAGGGAATCTGTGTGCTGGGGAATAAAGTGATTGTCGCTGCTTCGCCGAATGTGTTTCTGTTTACTGATGAAGACAACGACGGCAAAGCGGACAGGAAAGAACTGCTGTTCAAGACCGCCGGGGGCGAGCATGATCACTCGGCCCATGCTGCTGTCTTTGGACCCGATGGCAAACTCTACTGGAATTTCGGCAACAGCGGTAAGCAGGTGTTCGACGCTGCCGGCAAACCGATTCTGGAACGCGATGGTCACCCCGTCCTGGATAACGGCAAACCTTACTGGGGCGGGATGGTGTTTCGCTGTAACCTGGATGGCAGCGACTTTGAAGTCCTGGCTCACAATTTCCGTAACAACTATGAAATCACCGTCGATTCGTTCGGCACACTCTGGCAGTCAGACAACGATGATGACGGCAACCGGGGTGTCCGCATTAATTATGTCATGGAATTCGGGAACTATGGTTACCTCGATCAACTGACGGGTGCCCGCTGGAATACGCCACGCACCGGCATGCATCAGGAAATACCGCTGCGGCACTGGCACCTGCGGGATCCGGGTGTCGTCCCTAACCTGCTGCAGACTGGAGCCGGCTCACCCACGGGCATCTGTGTTTACGAAGGATCCCTGCTGCCGAAAAAATACCAGGGTGAAATCATTCACTCCGACGCCGGCCCGAATGTTGTGCGTGCGTATCCCGTGAAAAAGGACGGCGCCGGCTATGAAGCCGAAATCGCGAATATCATTACCAGCGAACAGGACAAGTGGTTCCGTCCTTCCGATGTGTGCATTGCCCCCGATGGTTCTCTGTTCGTTGCCGACTGGTATGACCCGGGTGTCGGCGGTCACCGGATTGGCGATCAGGAGCGGGGCCGCATTTTCCGGATTGCTCCCGCAGAGGCAAAATATGTATTCGACAAACTGGATCTGAGTACAATCGAAGGTGCGATTGAGGGGATTAAAAACCCGAACCTGGCGCGACGCTACCTGGCCTGGAACGCTTTGCATGCCCTGCAGGAGCAGGCGCTGC
>NZ_CAXAVM010000099.1:0-25315 GCF_963972345.1 uncultured Gimesia sp.
AATGCAGGCCATCTGGAACCGCTGCTGCGGGAAACTGATGGAACCTTGAGAGAACTGTCAGCCGAACATCCCAGTGTTCCGCTGGGTGTGATGGATGATTACGAATACCAGGCAATTCAGCATCATCTGCAGCCGGGTGAGCAGTTAATTCTATATACAGACGGGGTCACGGAAGCGATGAATGAAGAACGAGAACAGTTCGGAATCGAACGGTTGAAGTCCCTGATTCTGGACTCCCGTCTGAACCCTGCAGAACTGGGAGAGCAGATCCTGAAAGCAGTCAGAACGTTCGCCGGTCAGGCGGAACAGTATGATGACCTGACGCTGGTCATCATCGGCCGGACTCCCTAAAAAAACAAGTGAGATGCATTGCCCGGGCATCTCACTTGTCAGAGTCCATGAATTCCATTTCAGCGGCGAATGCTTTTCAAAAACGTATTACATTCACCTGAAAATCTTTCGATTTATTATCGTCGGTCCAGAAGGTGCTGGAGACGTTGCAGTCAGCCTGACTTCAGGCTTAAAGCATGATATCAGTTGGTTCGGCGACCTTGCGATATCCCATGCTGTGCAACACTTCCAGAACTTCACTCCAGGTGGGGAACTGTCGCCCGCTGCGTCGTTTGTAATCATCCATGGCTTTCATGAAGTCGATTTCCTGATCGCTGTAATCACGTTCGCACGTGGTGGGATCGATCTGGCGACGACGCTCGATTTTGCGTTGATCGACAACTTCATGTTTTGTATGAATCGCTTCTTTCTTGCCTGTATCTCTGCGATTGACTCGACGACGGTCGATAACCAGTTCTGATGGGGGATCAAGTTGATTTACCATGTTTAAATAAAGCCTTTTTTTGAGGGGAGATAGTTGTCTGAAGTAATTCGAACGCAAACGGGAAAATATAAAAATCCAACGCAAATCAGACAGTTTGAAACGCTGAAACGTGACGGTTGACCCTGAACCTCAAATTCCCGGTTCACAATCTTGGGAAAAACATTCCACGATTCGGATTTATTTCTGGCCAGAACAGAAAAGTGGAACTAACTTACTCAATTATTCCCACCAAAATCGGGATTGGGTAGTTTGTTTAAAATAATTAACACTGATAAGCGTGATCGAGCCTGCCGATTGCGTAGTTGTCCCGATTGTGACGATTCTCAGGTTCGATTTCTGCCGGCATGTTCAGAATTGTGTACAGAAGCGGTGATTTCACTCAGTGGGATTCAGCGAGCCCAGGCCGAAGATCATCCGCACCTGAGTTTTCTGCAGGCCGGCCGCAAAGAACAGGCCATCAAAGGACTGGAGCAGGCTTTTCAATCCGGCAAGTTTCTTTTTGCCTTTCTCCAGATCTCCGGCGTGCCCTTTGGAAAGCTGCTCAGCAAGAAAATCGGAGTTCTGCTCGATGAAGGCCCTGATCGATGCGATGTTCAGGAAGCAGAGTTGTTTTTCTTCCCGGAAGAAGGTTTCTTTCCAGGACTGAAATAAGGGTAAGGCAGCCAGACTTTCTTCCGATTTCAGCGTAAAGAACTCTCTGACCAGTTGTGGTGAACTGGCAAAGACAAGCTGTCGCTCGTTGATTCCATAAGCGGGTTGATAAGGGCCGAGACTTTCGATCCACCGCAGATGATACTGTTCGTGGTCTTCGATTTTTAATATAGAAGGTTGTTTATCGGAAGCAGATTCCGAATTGTGATGAGCGAGTATGCTGTTCATCAGGAAGTTTGCCACATTTTCCAGGGCAGACTGATATTTGCTTTTGTCAGTTGATTTCGAATCGACATCCGGTATCGAAAGCTGCATTGCCACAAGTCCATCAAAGGAAATCGCATCAAAAGAGAGCGTTTTGCGGGGGACGGAATAAAACAGCACACTGGGACCCAGAACTTTTGAGACCTCTGTTACGGGGTCGAGCCCTCCCAAAAGTCCCCTGCTGATGGCGTGGAATTTCTGCCATTTTTCCGGATTCTTATCCGCATAATAACTGATGATGCGGTTGGTCAGTAAATTCATATTGAGCTGCCCGGAGAGTGCAGCCAATGCCTTTTTCGGAATCAGCGTGTATTGATCGGGGATCTCAGCCGGGGTCTGGAGGATATTCAGTAATGGCAGATCAATGGCTTCAGAGTTAAACAGAATCACCGCTTCCAGGGCGACCGTGTTTTTGAGATGCAGACCTGCGATCAGCGCCCCCGTTTTCTTCCACCAGTTCACAACCCCTTCTTCGATCTCGTTTTGGGGAGGTTTGATATGCTCATCCCAGGCGCGTGGGTTCAGAAAGACCGAACCGGTGACATCCTGTGCCAAGACTCCCCGGGCGCGACGGTACATTTCCAGATCGAACAGACTCTGCAGATTTTCCGGAGCCTGCTTTTTGAGTCGCTGATCATCGTACAGGCGAATGGTCGATTCGAGATGGGAACGCCTGTCGGTGACTACCAGTGTCTGATCCAGAAAGACATAGGTGATCGCCGGTGCCGCGGGATCGGACTGCTGACGGACTTCATAACAGGTGATGCCCTGGAATGTGCTGGTCGTGACTTTGATTCCTGTTTTAGCGAACCAGGATTCCAGCAGTTTTTGCATCGCTTCACGATCGTGAACCGTAGTCAACAACAGCAGGGAAGGATTCTGTTTCGGGCCATGATTGAACACCGCCAGGCCGGCCGACTTACCGAAGAACTGGTTCAACAAAGGCAGTAATGGTTTGCCGGTAACCGACTCAATATCGTGCACAGCCTGTTTCAGATTGATGACATCCTGCGACTGCAGCCAGTTTTGAAATACCTGGGTTTGCCGAAAACGATTCACGAGTGGTGAACCCAGGAACTGCTTGATATGAGAGTTCAGATCAGTGGCTTCCAGGTAGAGGCCGGCCTTTTCATCCACCAGCTGGCTCAATGGTGCGGCTGCTCTGGCGGGAAGCACAGCTGCCAGGCAGAGGAGGACGGGAACTGAAGCAAACACGAATGCATTCTTTCGAGTCAGATGATGCGATCTCATTTTAATCGGCTGCATTAGTTTCATATTTGAACAACTCCAGGCTGGTCTGATGGATGAGATTCGGTGAATTCAAATCCCTAAATTTTCGTTGATTCTTCGGGAACGGAATGAATGATAAAATTCCAGGCATGACTGATCTGATCTTTGATCGGCTGCATCTCAAGATTGATATCATCCACCCAGTTCGATTCTCGGGTGTGGGCTTCCGTTGATTCCGCCTGCGGGGTTTTGACGGGAACAAGACTCACTGCCTCTGTCATCGTTCCGGCAGTACTTTGCGCCAGTCCCCAGGAAGCGGCGCCTGCATTCTTCAGAAGCAGATTAAAGCTGGGATGGGTCTGTGCCTGTGCCACAGCAGGCACAGGGGGAGAGTGAACCACATCGGTGGTAACAGGCAGGGGAGCGGGGCCTGCTTTTTCCACCTGGTTTCCGGAGAACTTCAAAGTGACTGCGATCAACAGCCCCGCGACGACAATCAGACTGGCGGCCCATTGGGGCACGCGAGATCCCGTTCGTGCACTGGGAATCTCTCGGGCAGGTTTCTCATCGGCAGCTGTTAAACAGGCAGTATCCAACTGCGCCAGCACTTCATCGATCAGATCAATCTCAGGCAGTGTCTGTTGCCAGGCAGGGATTGCTGATTCCAGAATGAGAAAGTCTTCCCAGAGTTGCAGATGCTCTGGTGAGGATGTCGCATGGTGTTCCAGTTGCGAACGCTGATCGAAGTTTCGAGTTTCGATCATGGACTCCAGTCTGGTTTGAAATTCAACGAGATTCATAACGGACCTCTGGTACAATTCCTCGCTGTCGTAAACTGGCAGCCAGTTCCTGTCGGGAACGGTGCAACCAGGTTTTAATCGTGCCTTCCGGACGGTCCAGAATTTCTCCGATTTCCTGACAGCTCAAATTTTCCTGATGAAATAAAATAAAACATGTACGATGGTCATCGCGTAACAGGCTGATGGCATTCTGTAATTCTTCGCCGAGATCCTGTAACCGTTCTGCTGACTGACTGATGGCAAGATCAGCGGCAAACTCTGAGGGAACAGGACGGCGGGCGCGTTTACTCAGAAAGGTTCTACAGCGATTGGCGGCGATCGTGAGTAACCAGGGTTTCAGTGTTCTCTCTGGATCCCATTGGTGAAGGCTGCGAAATGCCCGCACGAAGACCTCCTGGACGACATCTTCGGCGTCCTGACGATGTCCCAGCATGCGGAAGCAAAGTCCAAAGATACTGCTTTGGAACCGGGCTACGAATGCGCGCATGGCCTCCGTATTACCATCCAGGCAACTTCGGACTTGCGCCGCATCATCTTCATTCACGGAGGAATCCCGTATTGATGTTCGAATCTGTCGAAATTGAAATTCAAATCTCAGGTTACTCACTCAATATACCAGAATCGGAGAGAGGAAGTTTCAGAAAAATCAGGTCAGTTTACTCTTAGTCCGTACGGGTTCAAATGGTCAGTGTTAAGGTGTCGGTCAGCGGGATCTAACACGAATATAATTAATTGCAGAGGAACGCCGCGTTTGTGTGCGTGTGTTAATTATTTGTCCAGTAACAGGTTAAGGTTTCTGGTTGACAAGAAGTCTAATATGAAAGAAACTTAAGATAAAGAAGTTTATTAATATGTCGGAATTTAATTAATGCTGAAATTTATTTTTGTGATTTCGATGTCATTTTGAGAAGAAAGAGTGAGATGCAACGCTTAAGTGGAACAAGACAGTCTCGTGGATTTACATTAATTGAGTTACTGGTGGTGATTGCGATCATTGCCATCCTGATCGCATTACTTCTCCCGGCAGTGCAGCAGGCGCGTGAAGCAGCTCGTCGCAGCACCTGTAAGAATAATTTGAAACAAATCAGCCTGGCGATGCACAATTATGAGAGTGCGCATCAGGTATTTCCGTATGCACACCGGGGTGATAATAACTGGTATCCGGCGGCATGTCATAAACGGGACACCTGGTTCCACCGGATTCTGCCGTATGTGGATCAGGCTCCCATGTATAACGCGTATGAAGCAGATTGTGCCAACGTTTCCGCCAGTACAAGCAACCACGTGCATAATATCTCCAGCAGCCAGAAGTTTGTGAGTACACCTCTACCCGCCTTCATGTGTCCGTCTGATATAGGGCCTGCCTTTGCCGAAAGTTCGGGCGTTCGCTGGGGAGGAAGTTACATGGGCTGTATTGGCTGGTCGAGGAACCGTTCGACGGAGAGTGATGATGGTATGTTCGGTTACCAGACGAAAACCAGGATGCGGGATATCAGTGATGGTACATCCAGCACGATGATGTTCAGCGAAGGTGTGCAGCGCGTGGCAGTTCCCTCCGGTTTTTCCTGGGGATGTCCCGGCTGTTACTGGATTGGGGGAGCGCATGGAGAAGTGACATTCACTGCCTATGAAACTCCTAATACGGCAGCACCCGATCAGAATTATCTCTGTAAAAGTACTACGGATGTGAATGCGCCGTGCGTGGATAACACAACCGTGCGCTGGAACTATGCCCGCAGCCAGCATGTGGGAGGTGTTCATGTTGGTTTGGCAGATGGTGCCGTTCGCTTCATATCAGAGAATATTGATCTTCGTACCTACCGTGCCCTGGCGACGATTTCCGGTGATGAAGTAGTCGGCGAGTTCTAATACCGGCGGATTTCAGGTTTCCGGGAGGCTCCTCTTCTTTCCGAAGCAGGGATCAGGGTCTGATCAAGGGATCAGGTTCTGGTCAGTGGTATTGGGATACGCGATCCAGTATAAATTCAGTTGAACTTTTTGGCCCCTGGCAACATTGTCAGGGGCACACTTTTTTTCAGGAGATAATCAATGAAGTTGGTCTCATACCTCTCACTGCTGGTATGTTTAACGGTTTTCCTTGTTGGCTGTGGTGGGGCCAGTGATGCTCCTGTGACATATCCTGTTTCTGGAAACGTCACCTTAGATAGAGAACCGTTGCCTGCGGGAGACATTATTTTTCGAGATGCCGCCGGTCAAGCAGCAAGCGCTGCCGGCAAGATAGAGAACGGTGCCTACTCCTTCAGGGCAACCGCGGGTCAGAAATCGGTCGTGATTACTGCGACGAAAGAGATCCCGGGGAAAACCGTTGTGGGTGGCGCACCCGATGAGCCACCGATGCCTGCCGTCGAGCAGTATCTTCCTGCAGAGTACAACGAGCAGACGACTCTGAAAGCCGACGTCAGCGATTCTGGTGCTAACGAATTTAATTTCGAACTGAAAAGCAAAGAGTAGACCTGAAGTTTTTGCAGGCTGGCAGCAGTTTTTCAGTGAAATTGAAAACGGGAGCCGGATTCAGATGAATTCGACTCCCGTTTTTGTTTGCCTGTAGGAGCACCTCCGCGACAGAACTGCGGCGGATATCAGTTTTAATGCTTTTGAATACATTCCCGCGCCAGGATACGGGCCTGTTTAAAGGCGTGCTTGACGGTATAAGCCCGGGCTTCCACCTGCTCTTCCGTGTAATATTTGCCATGATCGCTTTCCGGGAGGCCGGCGAGTGACAACGTCAGTGGCAGCAGGTCTAGAAACTCACGATATCGTCTCTGAATGTCGTTGCTGGCGTTGGCTGAATCATTCACGGAAAGCATCTCCCTCTGTTAGCATCATAGATTGTGAATTCACAGTTTCAGAACAGGATCAATCAATGGGATCGATGCAGGTGTCGCAACGAATTTGCCTGTATGATTGATTGACTACATCCCTGATCTTATTCTCTGATTCTGCCAAACACAATTGAGAAAAGCAATGGGAAGTCGTGAATATAAGACTGCCGGACGCGATGGCCATCGAGGCAGTCCAAACTATTTCTCGGCTTCCTGCTTATTCTTGAGCCCGGTCTGTTCCGGTGGAGGAAGTGTCACGGGCGGCAAGTCCGGTTTGGATCGTCCCTGTTGTTCTTCCTGATGTTGTGGAGGCTGCTGCGGGTAACCCTGAGGGGGCATCTGATACTGCTGTGGATAAGCTGGCATCGGCTGTTGCGGATACCCCTGTTGTGGATAATACTGGGGGGGCATCTGGTAAGGATAGGGCTGCCCGGGATGCATTTGCTGGGGAGGATATCCATATTGCGGCTGCGGCGGGTAACCAGCCTGTTGGGCTGCCTGCTCGTATGCCTGCTGTGCCTGACGCTGCTGTTCAGCCGTCAGAATCTGCGTATCTCCTTCATAAACTCCCGGGGCGGCAGGTGCCTGCGGAGCGGGGGCGGCTTCTGGTTCAGCAGGAGCGGAAGTATTTTCTTCCGATGCGTGCACGGGAATGTCAAAAACGGTATCGGAGCCGGTCAGAATATCACTGCCGGGGGCAGCTGGCGCAGCGGTTTCTGCTTTGTCGGGAGCCGCATCCGCTGTATGTGACATCTGAATTTCAAAATCCAGTTTGCCGACCCGGATCTGATCTGCATGGGAAAGCTGCACTTCACCCTTGATCCGTTTACCATTGACCATTGTGCCGTTAGTACTGCCAAAATCCCGTAAACGGACACTGTATTCATCCACTGTAAAAACACAGTGGTGTCGACTGACCATGTCGCTGTTGGGGCGCAGATGGCAGTCTTCTTCCCGGCCAATCAAAAACTTTTTGCTTTTGATGGGGATTTGTTTTCCATCATGACGACCGCCCACGACTTTTAACGAAAGCTGCAACATAAACGTTCACTCCATAGGTTTCAAACAGAACACTTCAAAGCTCTGGAAGGGGATGCGGTAATTGGAAATTACCATCCCGTTACCGATCACCTGGTTTTCATTTTTGACTTATTAGATTAGAAGAAAAAATGTGAAATGAACAAGAAACAGAAATGAGTGAGGTACCTTCGGATCTGTCAATGAAAGGAGCAAATAACAATGCCCGTCAGGCCCGCATTGTGTGGTTTGACTCACTTCCTCGTAAGTAAAACGCCACTACTTTTTTCCGTAACACGAAATCTCAATGAAATAAAGTATGTATTACATCCTTAACGCTATCAGGCATTTGACGTAATGTCAATAACTATAAAACACGCATCCTGCGTGTGGATAATTTATTAATAAACTAATAAATCTGCTTGAATCTGATAAGTGTTGATGGTACAGCTGTTATCGCTATTTTTTGCGTGAGGTCCACTCATCAGTGGAATATTTTTCTTTTTCCAGGCTCTCCGATTGAGCGAGTTCTTCGTCAGTCAGGATTTGTGACTCCAGCGGGAATTCCAGCGCCTGGGAAATGGCGTTTGAAAAATCGACAGTCAGGTTCTTGAGAAACGTTTCCTGAAATCGATCGGTTTGACCAGTCAGGTTCAGTAAACCGGGAAAATCGGGCGCATGTTCTGAAGTCAGCAGTAAGAGGCTGCCGTGCTGGACAATTGCTCCACGCCGTCTGCGTTGTGCGCTGCCCAGGATTTTTTGTCCCTGGTAAATCAGATCTCGTTCATCGCCTCGCCCGAAGCAGAGAAATGGCTCCGATTCCGATCGAAATGAGACGCCGCGAAACTGAACCGGCAGGCCGTGTGCTGCCAGGACGTCAATAATAGGCTGATGGATCGCCACGTACAGTTCTGGCGGTAATTTTGCCAGCGGGTGACTGCCGGGCAGTGCGAATGAATAGGTCAATTCATGGTGATGTAAAATCGCTCCGCCACCGGAGAGTCTCCGCACCCGCGCCAGATATTTCCAGCTCTCGTCTGCGTCTTCTGACACATTTTTCTGAAAGTATCCCAGTGCTATTGTGGGCTGATCCCATTGATACCAGCGTAGGGTACAGCGGTTTTCAGTGGCGGCTGACTCCAGCAGGGTTTCGTCGATGGCCATGTTCCGGTTCCCTGACAGGGGAGCCGGTTCGATGATCAGGCGACAGTGATCCGGGGTTGCTGAAGGAGGCATGTCGGAACCAGACTGTAGAGCGAGTCACAGGATTTCGGACGGAAACAGTTATTGAGGCTCGCAGCACTGCAGGATCGGATTACGGGCGGCGACCACTTCGTCGGGCCTCTGTACGATCGTGCTGTGGGGAGCCTGGTGCAGAAATTCCGGGTCTTCCTTGAGGATTTTGATAATGGTTTCCGCGAAGGCATCCAGGGTTTCTTTGGACTCTGTTTCCGTCGGTTCTACCATGATGGCCTCAGGCACCACCAGCGGGAAATAAACCGTGGGAGCATGGAAACCGAAGTCCAGCAGTCGTTTGGCAATATCCATGGCCGTGATTCCATTGGCGGCTTTGGATTTGGAGGCGGAGGCCACAAACTCATGCATGCACAGGTCGCCATTGGGAACAGGCAGAACATCCTTCAGCAATGCTTTCAGATAGTTGGCATTCAGCACGGCATTTTCAGAAACCGCTTTGAGACCGGGTGCTCCCAGAGTTCTCAGATAGCAGTAGCCCCGGACGAGGATGCCGATGTTTCCGTAAAATGACCGGACGCGACCAATCGATTTTGCCGGGGTTTCCAGAGTATATTGATCGGTTTCGTCTGCATCAGGATGAAAATGAATCACGGGTCCTGGCAGAAAGTCTGCGAGGAAATCACGAACGGCTATCGGACCCGAACCGGGACCGCCGGCGCCATGTGGTCCTGTGAAGGTTTTATGGACGTTGAAGTGCATCATGTCGCCACCAAAATCGCCTGGTCGAGTATAGCCCAGAATGGCGTTCATGTTGGCTCCGTCGATGTAAACCAGACCGCCGACATCGTGCACCATTTGCGCAATCTGCTTGATGTCTTTTTCGAACAGTCCCAGCGTATTCGGGTTGGTGACCATAAAGACTGCAGTCTGATCATCCAGGTGTGCCTTGAGGTCTTCGAGATCGACCAGACCTTCTTTACTGCTGGCAAGCTGCACACAATCAAAACCAGCGATCGCGGCACTGGCCGGGTTCGTCCCGTGGGCACTGTTGGGGAACAGAACTTTCGTTCGCTTTTCACCACGGTCTTCAAAATAGGCTTTGGCGGTCAACAGGGCAGTGAATTCTCCCTGGGCACCGGCCGCGGGTTGCAGCGAGACGGCTGGCAGCCCTGCTATTTCTGCCAGCATTTCCTGCATCTCGTACAGCATGCCCAGCATTCCCTGCAGATCCGACTGATTCTGATAGGGGTGCAGATCCACGATTCCCGGCAGGCTGGCGAGCCGCTCATGTCGTTTGGGATTGTACTTCATCGTACAACTGCCCAGGGGGTAGAAGTGGGTGTCGACGCACATATTCAACGTCGACAGATTGACGAAGTGACGAATCACATCAGACTCGGTGACTTCTGGCAGTCCGGTCGGTTTGTCTGCCAGTGCTGAAGCCGGGATCAGCTCGCTCAAGGGGCGTTCCGGAACATCCGCAGCGGGAAATTCAGCGCCGCGTCTGCCGGGTTGAGAGAGAGCAAATAATGATTCCGTGGCCAGTTTATTTCGCATGGTATTGGATGCTGCTTCGAAATTTTAAAAAGGAAACGTGTTAAGCACTTGGATCAATCGAGACGTTTATGCTTTTAAGGCAGTGACCAGTTGATCGATTTCTGAGCGTGTTCTCTGTTCGGTAATCGCTACCAGCACACCCGTCTGGAATTGATCGGAAGCATTTTTGTAGTCAAACCGGGACAGTTCCGGTCCCAGGTCAAAGCCGGCCTGTCGTGCTTTTCGCAGCAGGTAATCCGCCCCTTCGGAACAACTGACTGCGAACTCTTTGAAGAAAGAGCGTTCCGGGAACAGAAGCTCGATCCCCTCGACCATCGCAAGTTGCTCAGCGGCATAGTGTGCTTTCTGGCACGAGAGTTCAGCGACTTCGCGGATCCCCTGTTTGCCGAGCAGGGAGAGGTAGACGGCAGCACGAATCGCGATGAGCCCCTGGTTACTGCAGATGTTACTGGTGGCTTTATCGCGGCGGATATGTTGCTCGCGAGCCTGCAGATTGAGAACATAACAGCGTTTGCCGTTTCTATCAACGGTCTGCCCAATCAGCCGACCGGGCATTCTGCGGACAAACTTTTCACTGCAGGAAAACAGGCCGAGGTAAGGGCCGCCAAACTGCAGGGGGGTTCCCAGCGACTGGCCTTCGGCAATCGCGATATCTGCGCCATAGTCTCCGGGTCGTTTCAGAATCCCGAGACTGATCGGGTCATAGGACACGACAGACAGGGCACCATATTTGTGTGCGATTTCCGTCAGCTGTTCTGCTTCTTCCAGCGTTCCAAAGAAATTCGGATGCTGGATGACCAGACAGGCGGTTTCTTCATTCATGGCAGCATCGACGGCAGCAGGGTCGGCGGCCCCATCAACACAGGGCACGACGACGACTTCACAGTTCAAATGTGTCAGATAGGTTTCGACCACCTGCTGGTATTCCGGATGCAGTGAACCGAGCAGCACCACGCGGTTGTGTCGATTCGTTACCCGCATTGCCATGAAGGCGGCTTCACTGACACAGGTTCCCCCTTCGTAGAGACTGGCGTTGGATACATCCATGCCGGTGAGCCGACAGATCAGGGATTGAAATTCAAAAAACGTCTGCAGACTACCCTGGCTGGCTTCAGCCTGATAGGGGGTATAGGCCGTGTAGAATTCACCCCGGCGGGCAATTTCATCCACGGCAGCAGGAATAAAATGATCGTAGGCACCGCCGCCCTGCATGCAGACACGTGACGTCGGTCCGACGTTCTTTGCTGCGAGTCTGCTGACATGTGCCTGCAGCTCCATTTCGGTCAGCGCGGGGGGAATCTCAAGGGGGCGATCCAGTCGGAGCTCAGAAGGGATGGTCGCGAATAAAGCTTCCAGCGAGTCAACGCCGATCGTTTTCAGCATTTCCTGCTGCTGTTCTGGTGTGTTGAAAATGTAGGGCACGGTTCACTCGATAAAAAACGTGATTTTGGTAAACGCTGTGGGATTATAGTCGCCGAAGAAGCGTGGGAACTCTGTTTTATCCATTTTCGGAGGGGATCGACGGAATCGACTTCCTCGAATCAGAAAAGTACAGTGAACAACCGGTGTCATCGGGTCACTGCCAGGTTGGCCTGTTAGCTTCAGTGGGCTTCTGACTCACAAAACTTTTTGTAGTCGTCGGCGTTCATGAACTGATCCAGTTCTGCGGGGTTCGACATTTTGACTTTTGTGATCCAGCCGGCACCGAAAGGATCATCAGACAGAGGAGACTGATCATCCACGAGGGCTTCGTTTGCCTCCACAATTTCCCCGCTGACAGGGGCGTAGAGATCGCTGACGGCTTTGACACTTTCGACTTCGCCGAATACTTTGCCGGCTTCGCATGTTGACCCGATTTTCGGGAGTTCAATATAAACCAGATCGGTCAATTGATTTACAGCGAAATCAGAAATTCCGACAGTCGCAATATCGCCTTCGACGCCGACCCATTCATGTGTTTTGGTAAATTTTAAGCTGGCCTGATCCATGATCGCATTACCCTCTGTGTTATTTCTTTTCGCTGGGATTCGAACGGCTGATACCCTGAAAAAAGAAGTCTATAATTCCCTGATGACTCACTGTTGACGATACAGAGATTTGTTCCATTTGAAAAGGAATCAGTGAGGGAAATTCCATGACTCCCGCGGTATATCTGCGAGATCCGGAATTGCCGTTTCTTACAGGCAGGAGTGTTCGGCGCAGCAAAGCGGTGAGGGGGCCAGTTGTTTCATGCTGATGCGGAATATTCATTTAGACAGCGGGTGAAAAAAGACTCAATGCGGAGGCATGTTTTCTTCTTCGACCTTGTGCAGTTTTTCCAGGCGTCGCGCGTGTCTGCCACCTTCGAATTCCTCTTTAAGCCAGATTTCGATCATGCGGTTGACGAGTCGATCTCCCAGCAGATCAGCAGACAGGCAGAGTACGTTGGAATCGTTGTGCAGACGGCTCATCTGGGCGGTGATATCATCGTGGCAGGGTGTGGCGCGCACTCCCGGAAATTTATTGGCGACAATGCACATTCCCATACCAGTACCGCAGATCAGAATCCCCCGATCGATCGTTTTTTCACCGATGGCTCTCGCGACTTTCACCGCATAGTCGGGGTAGTCGACGCTCTCTCCATCATCGGGACCATAATCTAAGGCCACATGCCCCAGCTGGTTGAGGAGAGTGAGGATCTTGACCTTCGTAGCAAATCCCCGGTGATCGCTGGCAACTGCAATTTTCATCGAAACTCTTTTGTATCAAGTGGCAAGAGAAGAATTAAAATAATGAGGAACCCTGATTCCGTAAATGTACGCTGTGATTTTCCTGTTGAGAGATTTCTGGAGTGAATCAGGATTTATATCAAACCCGCAGCGGGTAGATTATTTATCGTAACGAGTGAATGTTTGACGGGTTAACATTATCTTCATAATGGTAAGGTTAATGGTTTACCAGCCATTATAGCAAGTGAGCTCTCACAGCTCATGTAGAAAATGAGGATTGAAAAAAGATTATCTCAGGCGGGTGGAAATACAGGCTGCTTATCAGTTTTGTGGGATATTGATCTGATTAACAATCTGGGTAAGGTGCTTTTCGATTTCATTTTTACAATCGACATAGCATTGAAAGCCTCCCCCAATCGGATCAGAGACGTCTTTTCCTTCCACAGACAGCAGTTTGACGGATTCTTTCAGGTCGGGACGCTCTGCCAGGATCGCTGCCCGATGACTCTGGGTCATGGTAAAAAGATAATCAGACTGGTCCAGGAGTCGTTCGGTCAGTGGCTGGCTCTCATGTGCCTGGATGTCAATGCCCTGCTCAGCCAGGATGGCGACTCCTTCCGGGCTGGGAGGCGAGCCCATGGCGGCAGCAAGGCCCGCTGACCCTACAATAAAGCCCCTGTCAGACAGCTCATCTTCCTGGCACTTCAGCTTATCTGCCAGCAATTTGCGAAACAGGCCTTCTGCCATCGGGCTGCGGCAGGTGTTTCCTGTGCAAATAAACATGTATATTTCGCTGGAGAGACGTTTGAGGGTGGTTTCAGTGACCACACCAGGCTGGAGAATTTTCCATTGATTATCGGTAATCCCCACGATGGTAGACTGGTCCCCAAAGCGAGACGGGCCATCATCAATCACCAAAGCGACTTCTTCTCCATAATCTTCAATAAGGGAATCTGCTGTCTGATATTTTGAATCTTCGTTCAGGAGTACCAGTGGTGAAGGGGAGAGTCGCATCGTCTGAAAAATGATTTCATGCGCAGGGGCGCGAAGTCTGATCTGACTGCCGGGACAGATTTCTGACTGCACTTCGGGGGGCAGTTGTGAGAACAGGCTGCCTGGCTGGGGGCGTTCCAGTTCCAGTACGACAGGACCTGGCCAGCAGCGTTTGGCCAGTTTTCGTGCCAGGGGTGGCATTTCCGGCAGATAATCCTGTGCCTCGTCAAAGCCTTTCACACACAGGACCAGCGGCTGGGCACCACCAGAGAGGGAACGTAATTTCGCCATCGCGACGGGGCTGAGCGACTGGCCTGCGATCACATAGGCTGTCGCAGTGGGAAAAGCGACGAGTTCTCCTTTTGCCAGGTACTGGACAGCAAGATGAATCACATCGCGGATGTCGTCAGTCTGTTTTAGATTGATCCGTTCGGTCATGAACAATTTAAGCCTTCATTTTGTCGCAGAAAGTATTTTCCGCGCAATTCAACGGTCAAAAGTGTTAAGAATTTCAGGTCCGCGACGAATCACGATCAAAGTATCCCCGCTGCGTTAAATTCGATGGGAGCGACTCCTTATCACTGATAATAACCGGCTAAATTCGATTGATCAAGCTGCTGGAAAAATTGATGCTCATAAGGTATTATCATTGGGCCGTTTATGACGCTTACAGAAGAGCTCTTCTTTAGAGAATATCAAGAAATTCGGAAATCATAACGATTTCCGCTTTCTGGATCGTTAAGATGGCTACCATTGACGGGCAGGGATTTCATTCCAACCTCAGACAGTTCTCCAGATTTGATAAGCAATTCGATCTATGGCTCCATTAAGTTCTCCCCGTAAAAGTACCCCTAAACGGTTACGCCTGAGAAAATCCTTGCGTTCTCTAATCGAATTTGGTGGTGGCGACCAGATTGACCAGAGCCAGTTTCAATCGACGACCCGCAAGTTATACGATGGCCCGGCCGGCGCCGTGCTTTATCTGGCGAGTAAATTATCCCTGCATGATCCGCTGGTGGGACGTATTCTCAAGACGCGACGTTTTGATGTATCAGAGTTCCGCAGCATTTTGGATATTGGCTCAGGAGCGGGGCAGATCCTGGGGCATTTACTGCGTGAAACGCATCCCGATGCTCGACTGGTTGCCTGTGATTTATCTCACCAGATGCTGAAACGGGCTCGCACCCGCATGAGCAGCCTGCGTCCGAATTACCTTTCCGCCGATATGACGAATCTGCCTTTTCAAGATGAATCATTCGATTGTGTGACCTGTGGCTGGGTGCTGGAGTATGTGGCTGATCCCCGACATGGTCTGATGGAGATCCATCGCGTATTGCAACCAGGGGGAAGTCTGTTTCTGCTGGCGACGGAGGATAAATTCTCCGGCATGCTCAACAGCCGTACCTGGAAATGTCGTACCTACAATCGAATCGAACTCAAACAGGCATTTGAAGAATCAGGACTGCCCTGGAAAGAGCAGCACTGGTTCACTCCCATCCATCAGTTCCTCAAGCTGGGAGGCATCATTGTCGAAGCCACCAAGCCTCTGGAACCGGCCGAAATTCAGTCCTGATAACGAACCTTGCTCCAGTCTTTTGCCAGTTCACAGAGTGCCTGCAGAGTCTGGGGGTTGGCACTACAGGCTGTGATTCCGGGCAGCCGCAGCATGTCGGCCCGCTCATCCATCCAGTGTTCGTGGAAATTCACGGATTCGCCATTGTGAACCCAGACCGCATCTCCCCCCAGAATGCGGGCGATATGCAGCGACACCGGGAAGTCATAGACATTCGGAGTATGTATCAATGACCCTCCAAACGCGCCGGTTGCCAGATGATCATAAATGCTGCCGGGCATTTCTTCCGGTGGCACGCCTTCCAGTCCGGTTGCTGAGACGAGTTCTGCATTTGAGGTGTCTTTGTCCTGAAAGCCGATGAGGTAGATTTTCGGGGAATCGGGTCGACTCGCGGGATCGATGGCTGGCATGTCATCCAGAACCTCGCGCGCCGGTCGACTCAGGTCATCGGATCCACAGACGACGCGCTGATGTACGGCTTCGACCCACGTCCCCTGTGCGCCTGTCTCCGGAATATAAACCAGCGAGTAATGAACTGTCTCGCTGTCGCGCAGATGCACCATGACACAATAGCCGTCGGCAGTTTTATCGCGATACTGTTTCGTGCCATCAATGGGATCGATTGATATGACATAAGGAGAGTCCTCGGCAAAGCGGTGCAGGTCTCCCGTTTTTTCTTCGGCTTCGATGCGACACTCGCGGAACAGCGGATCGCGGTCGCGTAAGGCAGCGACAATCAGTTCCTGTAATGTCAGGTCTGCCAGCGTCAATGCGTCCGTGAGGGCACTGCCTGACGTTTTATTTTCCACGGCAATGTTGAAGTGCCTCAATCGTTTGGCGATGGCTCCCGACCAGCGGAGAATTTCAGGCAGGTGTGTCTGCAGGGCGGTCAACAGTGCGTTCAGTTCCATGACATAGCTCATTTCAGAATGAATTCAGTTTGGTATTAAGCAGAGGGCCTATTGTTTCGTTTCTGTTCCAGATATTCAATGACCAGCGTCGCGACATCGATGTGGGTCGCCGACTGAAAACCGCGCCAGCCTGGCACCGCATTGACTTCCAGCAGATAGCATTCATCCGGTGCCTCCGCAGGAGAGAGCAGATCAACGCCTGCGAATTCTGCATCAGTCAGCGCCGCTGCGCGGACCGCCAGTTCGACTTCCCGATCCGTGGGGTGATAGAGTTCGGCCTGTCCCAGGCGAGAGACATTCGTGCGAAAATCATTATGACCGTGTCGGCGGATGGCGCCGATCAGTTTCCCATTCAGCAGCAGGATCCGCACGTCATAGCCGGGATGGGCAATATACTGCTGCAGGTAAATCACCGCCTGGGTACGTTCCAGCGTGCGAAAGGAACGATAGGCGAGATCGGGATCGCTGATGCGAAAAATACCACGTCCTTCTGAACCAAACAGCGGTTTGACGACGACGTCTCCCCCCAACTGGTGAAAGTGCTGCAATGCTGCTTCAGAAGATTCACAGATCGCTGTGGCTGGAACAGGCAGACCGGCGGCGGCAAGTCGGGAGGTGGTCAGATATTTATCGACAGCACATTCGATCGCGCGCGCAGAATTGAAGACGGTGACACCTGACTGTTCCAGCCGGCCTAACAGGTCCATGCGAAAAACGACCTGTTCCAGAGAGCCGGGAGGCATCGTGCGAATGATCAGGCAGTCGAAATGCGGCAGGTTGATTGGGGTCTGTTCTGCATCATAGCTGAAAAACTGTTCGCGCGCATGGTTATTGACGAAAGCCGCCATGTCGCGAAATTCGATCTTGGACGCTTCGTGTCCGCGTGCGCCGGCTGCCTGCTGGAGTTGATCGCAGTACCAGCTGATCTGATTTCCCAGAATGGCAATCTGCACGAAGGTTATTCCATTTTTGAGACGGATGCCGAAAAGTTAGAATCCAAAACTGTTTTTCAATAACCCCGTATTCAGCTGGCCGAACTGAAAGACATTTCCGGTATCCAGGTTCTGAAAGATGATGACCGCGGGGCTGAAGAAACTGGGGTCGATTTCATAGAAGTCATGATTGGCTTCTGCGAAGACTTCCAGAAAAGGTTTTCCATAACAGGCGGCCGAACTGGAAGGAATGGTTGGGCCGATTTCCTGCAGTGATTCATCATCTCCGGTGACCCAGAGAGTGACGGAACCACCGTACAGAATGGAGTCATTGGTACGTCCGATGCCCGTCAGATGATCTTTTGCCACCGGTGCCAGCGGTGCGGTGCCAAAACCGGCCTGGACCCGATGCACATCAAACTTGCACTCCAGCAGTTTATGCATGGCGGTTTCCACGGAGCGGGCGATGACCTGCATATTCCCGGCGATACTGGAAGTGGGAGCCACCAGCAGCACGATGTTTTTGGGATCGACGCCTGTCGCTTTGGAAATTTTCTCAATCACGTCCACGCCGGGCAACGTGTTGGCTTCCAGCACGCCGACGGTCTTCTCAGGTGATTCACCAAACGCGAGAACACGATACAGATCTTCTGCTTCCGCAGCAGCCCGCATGGGGCCGGAGCCCATGGCAAAGAAATTGTCGACGTCAATTTTCCAGCCGGCATACTGACTCAGCAGACAGGCTTCGACGGGGTGGTCGGTCTGAACCTGCAGGTAAGGTAAGGGCAGAGCTTCCAGTTCTCCCGGAATGAGTTGAATCTCGCAGAGATCGGCCATACAGATGCGGGCCAGTAATAAACCGGCCTGCAGGCCTGCGGGGGTTTCAACTCCGCAATCCACCACGACCGCGCCGTTCTGCAGGGCATGCGGTATGACTTTGAGTTCACCCGCCCTGGCCAGCAGCTGTTCGGTTAACAGGCACGCTCGTTCGTTTAAAACTCCACTCATAATATTTCATTCAATTCGAAGTACTGGGTAGAAAAAAGAGATGCGTCTGGGGAAGGCGTTTACAGGCAACCCACTTCCGTCATAATCGTGCGGGTACGTTCAATCAGTTCGGGGGTGCAGGCCGGGAACGGATGGAGCAGGGTATCGTGTTCGATGACCCCACGCAGGCGGAGTGCGGTTTTCATCGAGCCAATGATGTAACCCACATTCATGGTTCCATCGGGGCAGACAAAGACTTCAAATAACCGGACGATGGCTTCCTGGAATTGAACCGCTGCCTGGTGGTTGCCAGCGGCGGCAGCTTCGTAAAGCTGGACGAATAATTCCGGCCCAACATTGGCCAGCCCGGGCACCGTACCGTCAGCGCCTGCCAGCACGACAGCGTGGACCAGCATTTCAGCACCGGTAAACAGCTTCATACCGGGAGGTTTATTAGCCACCAGCCGATGAAATCCCACGGCATCTCCGCTGGAGTCTTTGACGCCGATCACAGTCCCTTCTCTCCCCAGGGTCATGAGCGTGTCTAATTCGATTTTGACTTTGGTCATCACGGGAATGTCGTAAGCAAAAATGGGAATGTCGACCGCTTTGCGAATCGTGCGGTAATGGACGAGCATGTCTTTCTGGCTGGCCGGGTAATAAAACGGGGGGCAGACCACGATGGCATCGGCGCCCTGTGCTTTAGCGACTTTCGCCTGCTCGATAATCTGTTCGGTACCCGGAGCAATCACTCCCACCAGCAGGGGAACGCGGCCATCCACAACTTTGACTGCGATTTCCGTTGCCTCGTGACGATCGGCTTCACAGAGCAGAGGCCCTTCTCCCGATGTGCCAAACAGGAACAGTCCATGGGCTCCCTTGTCGAGCATGAATCGGTAAACGGATTCAGCAGAAGCGGGGTCCAGCCTGCGATCGGGAGTCAGAGGTGTAATGACCGGAGGGAGAACTCCCTTCAGTTGTTCGGAAAGGTTGATTGCCATGAGATCTCGTACCAGAAGCTAAAATGAAAACATACAGGGACCCGTTCTGGTTTTGCAGATGTTGTGTCACAGGTGCACAGATCTGGAAACTGCAATGGCCAGAAAGCAGGATCGGTCAGGAATTAATTTATACCAAACTGGATTCCCAGATGCGATGAATCAAAGGGCCCGAGAGCAGGAATCTGGCAGTCAGACCGGATTTCAGACTGAATCAAGGGCCTGAATTGCTGATCGGGACGATTCTAAGGAAGATAGGGAATCTTCCGTTACCGGAGTCTGCGCCAGCGCCGGAGAATAAGAGGTCTGCTGCTTTGATTCAGAGAATTTTATCTGCGGAATGAAAAAAAGAACTGGAGTGGGCATCTGGGTGATCGATATAATGGGCTCGTATGAGAAACGAACAACAGCAGACAATCTGTCTCGACCATCAATGCGAAGAAGATCAGGCCACGCCGTTTGGTATGGTCTGTCCTGAATGCAAGCGTCGACTTTATACCAGGCCCCCCCGGGGTAATCTGATGAGCTTCTGGGAAAGCCAGCCCGTGGCGTTCACTCTCGACCGTGAACCCTGCTTTGCCTACTCACTGATGTGGGAAGATTATCGTATACGATCAATCCATCTGCCCGAGCTGAATGTGGCAGCCCCTGATTCCTCTGAAGTAGAGTCGCATTCCTGATTAGAATGAACGGCCTGGCTGATCCGTTGTATCGGCTGCCAGTTCTTCGTCTTTCAGGTCAGAGACGAACATGCAACCCGGGCTGTGCGTGATGGCAAACTCCGGTCTGGCCTGCATGAGCACTGCCTGCGGAGTCACGCCACAAGCCCAGAAGACGGGCAGTTCATCCGGTTTGACGGAGACAGCATCTCCATAATCGGGTGTTGAGAGATCAGTAATTCCCAGCTGTTCCGGAAATCCCAGATGCACGGGGGCTCCATGGACGGCGGGAAATCGACTGGTAATCTGCACCGCGCGAATGGCATCCGCCGGTTTGAAGGGACGCATGGAAACCACGAGCGGGCCGCTGAACATTCCCGCGGATTCACAGGGAATTGTCGTGCGATACATGGGAACGTTGACACCCTGGTCAATATGTCGCACGGAAAGTCCTGCGGCGATCAATGCTTCCTCAAACGTGAAGGAACAGCCAATCAGGAAGGCGACGAAGTCATTCTGCCAGAGCGAAGTGATGTCTGTGGGTTCGTCTACAAGCTCACCACGCCGCCAGACACGGTAGCGGGGGAGATCGGTGCGCAGGTCGGCACTTTTTGCCAGAATCTGCGGACAGGGATCACCGGGTACGGTGACTTCCAGCAGGGGACAGGGTTTGGGGTTCTTTTCACAGAACTCCTGAAACTGAAGGGCCTCTGTCTGTGGAAGGATCACGAGATTCGCCTGGGCAAACCCGGGGGCGAGCCCCGATGTCTGCCCGGTGAATTCTCCGTTGCGACACGCCTGTCGCACGAGTGCGCCTGTCTTCAATGAAGATCGATCCACGCTCATCAGTAACTACTTTGCAGTGGCAATGACTTCGGAACTGGTGATTTTGACATCTTCCAGCGGGCGGTCACTGTGATTCGTTTCCATATCACCGATGGACAGCACGACGGCTTCACTTTCGGCGTCGCTGGTTTTGCCGAAGACGGTGTACTGGTTATCCAGGTGCGGAACCCGGCCCAGGCAAATGAAAAACTGCGAGCCAGCGGAATTCGGATCACTGGTACGGGCCATGGAAAGGATACCGGTTTCGTGGGGCAGATTATTGAACTCGGCATCAATGGTATAACCAGGGCCACCAGTTCCCGTACCCTGCGGGCAGCCGATCTGGACGACGAAATCGGGAATCACACGGTGAAAAATGATACCATCATAAAAGCCGATTTTGGTCAGACCGATGATATTTTTGCAGTGTCCCGGGGCCACATCGGGATACAGGTCAGTTTTGATAGTACCTTTTGTAGTTTCGAACACGACCTGATAGTTGAATTTTTCAAAATCAACATCAGCCAATGCGGCATCTACTTCAGCACGACGGTTTTCGGACACGGTAATTTTCCTTCTCTTTAAATCTGTGTTTTCGATACGATATTCTGATGTAGTGGCCCTGATGTCACCTTACCGCCTGACACACAAAATCACAAAGCAGATGGAAATAATTATGACCAGAACCTGTATTTCCAGGTCGGCGACATTCTGAATGCAGCCTGCATTGGTGAACAGATCGTTGGTGTGATTCCAGTTAATCAGCTCTGCCAAAGCCACCGCCGCCCGGGGTTTTGATCGTCAATTTGTCGCCGGCTTCAATGGAGAGGGAGAATTTCCCTCCCAGTGATTCTGTCGTGGATCCGTCCGCTTTTTCCAGTAGATTTTCTCCTATCTGTCCGGGAGAACCGCCGGCCAGTCCGAAGGGGGCGTAATCTCCCCGGCGTTCGGAGATCAGGGAAATCTTGAGTGGTTTGAGGAATTCAATCTGGCGGATAATGCCCGCGCCACCAGGGTATATCCCGGCGCCCCCGGATCCGTGGCGGATGGAAAATTCGTGCAGTCTGACTGGGTAGCGGCGTTCAATAATCTCGGCGTCCGTCAGGCGGGTATTTGTCATGTGAGTATGCACGGCGTCCGCGCCAGGCTGCGCGGCAGTTGCGCCACTTCCGCCACAGATGGTTTCGTAGTAACCGAAGGTCTCATCTCCGAACGTGAGGTTGTTCATGGTGCCCTGGCTGGCAGCTGCTTTGTTGAGCGCGCCCAGTAACGTATCGACCGTACGCTGCGAGGTTTCCACGTTGCCGCCGACCATCGCCGCACATTCTGCGGGCGTCTCCCGTTCGGGGGGATTCAGAAAACATTCGGGCAGAATGATTTCAATGGGAGTCAGCACGCCGCTGTTCAGGGGGATGTCTTCCTGAATCAGGCAGCGGAAGACATACAGTACGGCGGCATTCACAATGGCCCGATTGGCATTCAGATTGGTTTCCAGAACGGGTCCTGTGCCAGTAAAGTCGACAATAGCGCTGGCACCCTTGATCGTGATTTTTACAGAGAGTGGCGCTGCGTTGTCCAGGTGATCGGTGAAGGAATAAACGCCATCTTCTATCTCAGACAGGACAAGTTGCATTTTTTCCGTGGCTGCCTGCTGGATATGTTTCATGTAAGCCAGCACCACTGTCAACGAGTAACGTTTTACCAGGTCGTTCAGCAGGCTCACGCCACAATTGTTGGCAGCCACCTGGGCCGAGACATCCGCCAGGTTATCCTCGACCGAACGAGAGGGAAACTCGCCTGAGCTGAGCAGTTCACGCAGTGCATCTTCACGCGACGTGCCCTGATCGACCAGCTTGAAGTTGCGAATCAGTACGCCTTCGTCTGCCAGCGTTTTGGAAAAGGGGGGCATGCTGCCAGGCACGATTCCGCCGATCTCCGCGTGATGGGCGCGACTGGCAGTGAAGAAGATCAGTTCGTCTGATTCCGGGTGATGCACGGGAGTGATTACGGTGACATCGGGCAGATGCGAGCCCCCCCGATAAGGGTCGTTCGTCACGTAGACATCGCCGGGCGCCAGCTCCGGATTGTCGGCGATAATGCGCTTGACGGTTTCACTCATCGCGCCCAGATGCACGGGGATGTGAGGCGCATTGACGACCAGGTCACCCGTGGATGAAAAGACGGCACAGCTGAAATCGAGTCGTTCCTTGACATTGGTGGAGATCGATGTTCGCTGCAGTGTGATGCCCATCTGTTCGGCGATGGAGGCAAACAGATTGTTGAATATTTCCAGCATCACCGGGTCGGCAGTGGTGCCAATCCTGGTCTGTGTTGCAGAACTTTCAGAGGTCTCCTGAATCAGTGTTTCGCCCCGCGCGAGAATGCGGGCTGTGAAGCCGGGGTCAATGATGACGGTCGAAATCGCTTCACAGATGATTGCCGGTCCCGTAATCTGATCACCGGGATGCAGGTCGTCGCGCAGGTAGACCGCCGTGGGTTGAATCGTTCCCTGGAAACAGGCCTGTGTCGTTTCCAGTGGTGCCGGACTGCGAGGCATCAATTCGGTTTCCGGAAGGTGAGGTTCTTCCATGCGGCCCACAATTTCGGTACGCATCGCGGTGACTTCGACAGATCGGCTCTTGTGCGTGTAACCATACAATCGCTGGTGTTCCTGTTCAAATCGGGTGAGTTCGTCCTGGCCTGTCTGACAGGTGACCTGGATGGTGGCATCGGTGCCGAGATAACGCATTTCCAGCGAGTGCAGTGGAGGATCAATGCGTTCAGCCGGGATGCCTTCTGCGCGGACTTCTTCATACACGCTCTGATCAAGTTCGGCAAATCGCTGCTGTAATTCCTGTTTGAGATCTGCGTTCCAGGGCTGCAGGACCGACTGCTGTCCGAATCGACGGACGTCGGCCTGACCGATGCCGAACGCACTCAGGATACCCGAATAAGGGTGGATCAGAACTTCATGAATTCCGAGCGAACGGGCAATCGCACAGGCATGCTGAGAGCCGGCACCCCCGAAGCTGACCAGGGCATAATCGGCGGGATCGTAGCCCCGGGCGACCGAGATATTACGGATCGCGCGGACCATGTTGGCGTTTGCGATTTGCAGAAAGCCTTCCGCCAGTTCGAGAGGAGTGTAGGTTTTCCCCATGGGAGAAGCCGCGATCTCTTCGCAAAGCTGAGTCAGACGCTGCTCGACGGCGTGCCTGTCCAGAACGAAGGGGAAGCGACTGGGAATGATTTTACCCAGGTACAGGTTCAGATCAGTAACCGTGAGCGGGCCGCCACGCCCATAGCAGGCGGGACCGGGATCTGCACCGGCACTGTCAGGACCGACGTGCAGTTTGATGCCGTCAAAGCCACAGATACTGCCTCCGCCTGCGGCAACCGTTTCGATGCTCAGCATGGGGGCCACAATCCGCACGCCGGCCTTACGGGTTTCGAATTCCCGCTCGTATTCGCCGTCGAAACGGGAGACATCGGTGCTCGTACCTCCCATGTCAAAGCCGATGGACCGGGGGAAACCGGCGATTTCCGCGACACGCGAATAGCCGATTACGCCCCCCGCAGGGCCAGAGAGAATACTGTCTTTGCCGACAAAATGGTTCGCATCGACGAGACCGCCTGCCGACGTCATGAGTTTCAATTCACAGTTTTGGAGCGGCGTGCGCAGTTTGCGGATATAGTCTTTGAGAATCGGGTTCAGATAGGCGTCCATCACCGTCGTATCTCCGCGGGAGACAATTTTAATGAGCGGCGAGAGCCTGCTGGACACACTGATTTCGTCAAAGCCGGCCTCTGACGCCAGGCGGGCGACCAGTTCTTCATGTTGGGGGTTGGCGAATGAATGGAGCAGGCAGATCGCCAGTGATTCCACGCCGGTCGCTTTAAGTTGATCGAGTTGCTCCCGAATGCGAGCAGGATCGGGGGGATGGAGTACATTGCCTCCAGCGTCGATGCGTTCATCGATTTCCAGGGCGATTTCAAAGAGGGGCTCCGGTTTTTGAATGGCCAGATCGAACAGGCGGGGACGGTCCTGGTTGCCGATCAGCAGGACGTCTGCAAAGCCTTTGGTGGTGATGAAGGCTGTACGGGCTCCCTTGCGGGTGAGCAGGGCATTGGTGCCGCGCGTGGTTCCCAGTTTGACGCTGATCTCGGAAATCGGATCGGATTTTTTCAGACCCAGAATCCAGCGGATGGCCAGCACGGGAGCCTCTTCACCGGATGAGAGTTCATAGCCTGTGGAGGGTTGCACGGTGGAAGGGATCGCGGGGGAGAAGGTCAGGGTGCCGGTCTGGCTGTCAAACCGCGTCACTTGTGCGGTAT
>NZ_CAXAVM010000100.1:0-24834 GCF_963972345.1 uncultured Gimesia sp.
TTCTGCGATCCTTTAAAGATGCTGACGTCCTACCAGAATCAGCGTTCGACTGAAGCTGCCATCAAAGAGTGTTTTCAGATCAGCCTGGAAGAATTTGAGACACGTTACCATGCCTATCTGAAAAAAATCACCGCTTCCCTGAAAGGTTACCAGACAGAATCGACGCGCAGTTTCAGTGAACTGAAAAAAGCATACGAGGCGGATAAACAGAATCTGAACCTGGCCGGCGAATATGCAGCGAATCTGCTGCAGCATCGAAAAAAACAGGAAGCCCGCGAACTTGCTCAATCCGTATTAAGCAAAGATCCTGCGCAGCCCCAGGCCGCGCTGACCATCGCGCGGCTGGAACTGCTCTCCGAAGACCTGCCCGCTGCCCTGGCGATCATGCAACCGGCACTCAAAGCCAAAACAGACGATGTGGAAGTACTTGAACTCGCCGGGAAAATCCTGTTGAAGCAGAATCAGTACCCGGAAGCACTCACGATCTACGAAGCTGCGCACAAAAAATATCCTTATCAGACGGAATGGCTGCAGGGCCTGGCGATCATCTATCGCCAGTTGAAAAATGAGCAAAAACAGAAAGCGGCGCTCTTAAAGCTGGTCCACCTGGATCCGGCTGATGTAGACAGCATGCTGGAGTTAATGTATCTCTATCAGAGCGAGGGTGATCTGAAACAGACGCTTCACTGGGGACAGGCCGCATTGCAGATTGACGTGCTGGACCCGGACACCCACGAATGCCTGGCAGAGACGGCATTGAAGTTGAAGCAACCTGAACTGGCGATTCGCGAATTCCGAGTGCTGCTGCTGCTGGATGCGAAGAATCCCGAAGCCCGCTATCTGCTCGCGAACACCCTGTTTGAGAGCGGTAAAAAACAGGAAGCGGAAACGGAACTCGATCTGCTCTTAAAACAGAACCCGGAACACGCCGCCGGCAGGAAATTAAAAGAAAAACTTTAGAGCGATTATTATCAACAGACTGACTTAAAGGAACCCTCGTGAGCGAAACACCCCACCCTTCATCCTCCACCAGTGACGATTCGCAACAGCAGAATACGTTATCTCTGTCTGATTTCCAGTCAGTGATCCGTAAGATGTTCTATGAAAAAGATCAGTCTCGAGGCATTGAAGGGACCTTTATGTGGTTCATGGAAGAGGTGGGAGAATTATCATCGGCGCTACGGGATAACACGGACCGTGACAATCTGGAAGAAGAATTCGCGGATGTGCTCGCCTGGCTGGCCACCATGGCGAATGTCGCGGGAGTCGACCTGGAACAGGCGGTAACTCGCAAGTATGTACAGGGATGCCCCCGCTGTAATCAGGCCGTTTGTACCTGCGATCTGGCCTGGAAGCCCTGAACCGTAAATGCGATTCCCATAAAGATTTGAGTCATAAAGATTGACACTGCTACTCTGGTGAATTTAGACTGGAGTCATGCGTGGAAAGTAGTGACTCCAGATCCCTGTCAGCAATGATCTCTCATCTCAGATTGCTATCGCATCACTATGGAAACAAATTGCGCAGATCATACTCAGATTGCGATAAGGCGGCACATGCTTCTTCTGTTGAAGATGTGGATGCCTGCTCTGATGGTATGTAGTCTGATTTCCACAGCCGTACAGGCACAACCTCCCCAGGCAGAGATTGACGCTGCGATTAGACGGGGCGTCTCTTTTCTCAAATCCAGACCCGACTACGGTCGCAATGGATTGAATGCCTTTGTTGCCTACACGCTCTTGAAAGCAGGCGAGCCCCCCGATTCCCCCTTCATCCAGAGATGCGTCAAGAATATCCTGGTCGACCATAATCAGAAGAATGCAGAGGGAGAAATCGTCTATAAACCAGGGGGGGACTTTAATTACTGCGCGGGAGTCCAGCTGATGGTTCTCGAAGCAGTCGACCCCAAAAAATATTACACCGAAATCCGCAGCACGGTGGATTTTCTGATTCGTACGCAACATTCAACCGGCAGCTGGTACTATCCGGGTGATACTCCGCACAACGGAGATACCAGTATCACCCAATATGCAGTCCTGGGACTCTGGGCAGCGGAACGCGCTGGCGCACAGATTCCCACAGATGTCTGGGACAAGGCCGCCCGCTGGCATCTCTCGACCCAGCTCCGGGATGGTGGCTTTGGTTACCATCCGGCAGAACTTTCAGAGTCAGCAGCCAAACATACGATGGGTGTGGCTGGAACAGGCAGTCTGTATATCATTTCCGAGATGCTTTATCCGAATGGAAAGCCACTCGTACCCGAGTCGAACCAGGCCGATGGCATCAAGAAAAAGCGTTTTGGTTTCCTGGAAAAGGTGGACCTTGCAGAAAGTCCGGACGGTGCAGGAAAACCGTTGATCACGAAACCAACCGTACCACTCAGTGCGATTGATAATGGGAAATCGAAAGGACTGGACTGGGTCGTCAAGAACTACAACATCCGCAAACCCACAGGCTGGCCGATTTACTATCTGTATGGACTGGAACGCATCGCCGCACTGGCAGATATGAAGAAACTGGGACCACACGACTGGTATGCAGATGGAGCCCGCGAGTTGCTGACCACCCAGCTCGAAGATGGCAGCTGGGTAGGAGCGGGAAACATTCCCCCCTCCACCTGCCTGGCAATCATATTTCTGTCCAAAGCAACCGTGAAATCGATCAAGCCGAAGTATGTGCCGGAACCGGTCGGATCCGGACTGCTGGCGGGAGGCAGAGGGTTACCGGAAAATCTTGCCGAAGTACAGATGCGAAACGGCAAGGTGCAAAGCAAATCGCTGTCCGGTGATCTCACTGAACTGCTGGCACAACTGGAAGACCCCGCCAATGCCAATCTGGAAGCCACCCAGGAATCACTGATCGAAACGATCACGCTGGGAGATCGCGAGAAGCTGATCCAGCAGAAAGAACGGGTATTAAAACTGATCGAGGCCCGCTCTCCCGATGTCCGTAGAACCGCGATCTGGGCACTGGCGCGCACCAATGATTTTCGCGTCGCACCTCACCTGATTGAGGCCTTGAACGATCCCGATTTAGGCGTGCGGATCGAAGCCCGCAATGGTTTATGTACCCTCAGCCGAAAAATCAGAGGTCTGGGCATGCCTGAAGATCCACTGGCAGATGTGCCGGATAACCTCGATGAAAAAGAACGTATTAAGATAGTAAACCAGTGGTCCGCAGAAGCCACAAAACGCTGGCAGAAATGGTATAACAGCATTAAACCCTTTGAAGAAAAGTTCAACCTTTACGAAGTACTCAACCAGCTCCCCTCATCGAAATAACCCCCATTATTCGTCAACAACAGGTTAGTTTTATACGATGGCACAGGCTCCACCTCAAGAAGATCATCGCAAGTCGCCGGTCATGCGGGTTACCCAGTATGACCAGGTGAGTTCGTCACTGATCGCGGTCGTGCTGGCTCTGATCATCGCCGTCCTCTGGCTTTCGGTCGTCTGGATTACCAATCGCCTGCCACAGACTGAAAATGATGTCGCTCTGGAGTTGATCGATCTGTCAGGCGGGGCGGAAGATGGTTCGCCCGATGAAAGCCTGCTGGTCGAATCGCCCGAAGATCCGGTAGATGATCCTTCTCAGGTGGATACTCCCTCCGAAGAAAACCAGGTGGAAGAAATGCTGGACAGCGTAGTGGAACTGTCGGACAAGGCCACCCAGCAGGTTCAACAGCAGATGCAGACCGATCTGACGAACTCGGGCAAGGTGGGCAGCGCTGCGGGCACAGGGAAACGCGCACTGGGTTTCGGCCCCGGCAAAAAAGGGTTGCCGCGCGAACAGCGGTGGTTTATTAAATTCTCGGACCGTGGTTCTCTGATCGATTACGCCCGGCAACTCGACTATTTCAAGATCGAACTGGGCGCCCTGCTTCGCAATGGAAAAATGATCTACCTCTCCAATCTGTCAGCGGATACACCCGTGACGCGCACAGCATCCTCAGGCGCGGATGAAAAACGACTTTACATGACCTGGCAGGGAGGCGAACGCAGAACCAGTGATATCAGCCTGTTTAAAAAAGCCGGTCACGATGTAACCGGTGCGATCCTGTTCCATTTCTATTCCAAAGAAACGGAAAACCAGTTACTGACACAGGAAAAAAAATACCGCAACAAGAATTTTGATGAGATCCGCAGAACCTATTTTACGGTGCGAGGAGATCGTTCCGGATACACGTTTGATGTCACTCGACAGACTTATTTCCATTAAATGAGATAATCAGCAGGCACCTATGAACTACTCTCTTGCTCCCATATTAAATGTCGCCGGAATTGCCATCTATGTATCACTGGCTTTAATTGCTCTGTACGGCGTCTTCTGTGTGATCCTGCTCGTCAGGCAAATCTCACAGAAACGCTTTATGACGCAAAATGCCGCCAATGAATTTCTCGATCAGATTCACCAGGACATCGAAAACAAAGACTATGAATCGGTCATCAACCTCTGTGATTCGCCTCCTTACTGGAGTAAGGCAGTTCCCCAGCTGATTCTGGTCGCCATGGCGAACCTCGAACGTCCTGCAAAAAAGCTCAGACAGATGCTCGCGGAAAAGTTTGAACGCGATATTCTGGCGGATCTCGAATACCGCATGTCCTGGATCAGTACCATTGTCAAAAGCGCGCCCATGCTCGGGCTGCTCGGAACCGTCATCGGGATGATCAACGCGTTTGACAAAATCGGCAACATGCAGGAATCCGGCGGCGACCCCAGTCAACTGGCCGGGGAAATCAGCTTTGCGTTATTCACCACCGCCGCCGGTCTCGCAGTGGCGATTCCGCTGGTGATGGCAGGTGCGTTAATCCATGTCAGAATCGGTAAACTGCAGGATTCCGTTCAGGAACACACGGGCGAATTTCTCGAGATTCTCGAAGACTCCCGCAAGTCATGATTCATTAAGGCACACAGAACATGGCGCGCAAGAAAACATTATTTAATGGCGAATCCGATGGCTGGAAGAAGCGTCCGGCTGCAGGTGCAGGCGACGATCTCGATATTACACCCATGATCGATGTCACTTTTCTGCTGCTGATCTTTTTCATGGTCACATCAACCATGCAGGCCACCCAGGATTCCGACGTTCCCGTGGCCCGGCATGGCGTAGGCGTTGATACCCGGGGTTCCACAATTGTCCTGGTTCACAATGATGGAAACGGGCTCAACGGTCAAAGTGTGGTGGAGATGAAAGAAGCGGGAGGTACCACCGAAGTCTCTCTGGAAGAACTGACGGCCCGCGTACGTGAACGGGTACAGAACGGGGTGATGGATGTGATTATTAAAGCCGACCGGGGGGTTCCACATGGATTTGTACAGGAGGTCACGCGTGCGGTGACCGAAGTGGATGGCGTGAAATTTTATATTGGAATCGAAGAGAAGAAAAACAACTGACTTTTCAGCTCGAAAAGACGTAAGACTGATCAGATCTTAAGAAACTGACATTGAAACACTGAAATCCCAATGCCAATCAAGTTTTATTGTAAAAAGTGTGGTCAAAGGCTGAGCATATCCAGTAAAAAATCTGGTAAGGCTGTCGCCTGCCCTGCGTGCAAAAGCCGCATTACCATACCTTTTCAAAGCGAAGACAGACGCAGTGAACCGCCAGCCAAGCCACCTGCAGCACCGAAACCACCTGCTCCCCCGCGCAGAAAACCCCCAAAGCCGCCGACCCCTGCTCCAGTCGCTGATGCGCCACTGGATGAAGAACAGGACCAGTTCTTAAGTGACCTCGACGAATTAGGCCCGATCGGCGAAAGCTGGGACGAACTGCTGGCCGGTGACTGGGAACAGGAAACAGAACCGGAGCCGTTACGCGAGCCCGAGCCTCCTGTTGCCAGTAAACCCACCGTGTCTGAACCCCCTGCAGAACAGGAGGCCCCTCTACCGGAATCGCTTCCCGAAGAGCTTGTCGCAGAAGAGGAAGCTGAAGTTGCTGCAGCACCGAAGCCGGAACCGGTTGCAGAGCAGGTACCAGCGGTTCCCCCTGCAGAGGTCGAACCGGAAAGACCTCAGGAAACAGTCGTTGAACCCCTCGCCAGTGAGCTTGACCCCGCGAGTGAAGAACCACCTGCTTCACCAGCTGTAACGAAGCAAACCAGGCCTGCTGCAAAAAAATATGTTCCGCCTGAGGAAGACGAAGATGATGAGGACGACGACGATGGTTTCGCCATCCGCTCTGTCGATTCCGAATTTGAAGAGATGGACCTGACGCCGATGGTCGATGTGACGTTTCTATTGTTGATTTTCTTTATGATCACGGCCTCGTTCAGTCTGCAGAAAAGTATTGAGGTGCCCCCGCCCAATCCGGATGAAGATGGCGTCTCGCAATCACTGCAGACACTGGATGATTTCCGTGAAGAATCCATCATTGTCGAAATCGACAATAATAATGGCATCTATGTCGATGACACCAGGCTGACCAATCCAGCGGAAATCGTCCAGGCCATTCTCGATCGCCGGGACGCGGATGGAAAGCCTAAATCAGAACTTGTACTGAGTGCCCATAAGGCAGCGCGACATGAAACAGTGGTCGCGGTGGTGGATGCAGCCAATGAAGTCGGGATGCAGAAAATCCGGCTTGCCTCTTACAAAGGACCTGAAGACTGACGCGTCACAGACCGCACACGTCTGCAATCGAAACTCGCCCGCTTCTCAAGAGATAAGTATTTGAAATGCCAAGTTTAGAAATCTCATTCCTGTCTGGAAAGCATCAGATCCTCGAGCTGTCAAAACAGCAGCCCGTTTCGATCGGCAGCCATGCATCCAATGATTTACAGATAGACAGTGAGAATGTCGCTTCGATGCAGTGTCGCATCAGCTGGAACAAAAAAAACTTTGAAGTTCTCGCCGCGACGAGTGAAGGCATCGAGATTAACGGCACCATGTCGGGCCGATCCCTCTTAAAGGACGGCGATCTGATCCGGATTGGCGAAGCCGATATCCTGTTTGTGGACGAAGTCGATCTGCTCGACCTGAGCGCTCCCTTGCCTGATGTATCTGATGTATCAGATGACTCTGAAAGCTCCATGCTTGACCTGAAACTGGACAGCCAGGACGATCAGAAACTGTTTCTACAAAACTCGCTGAAAGCCAATGAAAAGGCAGCGTCACCGGATTCACTGCTTCCCAAAGAAAAGAAGCCCCGAAAAAAGAAGTCTTCCAAACCAAAAAAGTCTTCCCGACCGGTTGAAACACCGGCGGACGAGGAGGAAGAAATCCTGGATTATGACGACCTGGACCTGGCATCTGCAGCGGAGTTGCTGATAGAGAACGAACCTGGTTCTGCGCCCTCCAGCCCCGAGACCACGTTTCTGTCACGCTCCACGGAACACACAATCGACGAAGAAGAAACAGAAGACAACAGTCGCAGGAAACCACAAACACCGCTGTCGCTGAAAGACCGTGTCCGGCGACGTTCATCACGCAACGCAGTCCGACCGGGTGAACGACAGGTGGTCCGATCCCCGTTCGTCCTCTCCCTGGCAGGCGGCAGTATCCTGCTGGCGTTAGTCGCTTTAACCTTCTGGTTCATCATTGGTCGCGACACGGCTAAGCGGCATTTCGATGCAGCGGTCCAGGAGATGGAAGCCGGCAAATATTCGCAGGCGATTCAACTGTTTGAACACTTTCTGGAACATTACAACAAGAGTGATTATGCCGACGAAGCGCGGATCATGCTCAGCGAATCACTGGTGGAAAAAGAAATTTCCGGTTCAACCCCCGCCTGGAACGCGGGTCTGGAAGCGACCAACGAATTCATTAAGAAACACCGTGATGATTCCGATTTTAAAGCCCTGTATCCAACCCTGGTTGATTATGGACAGCGTATCGCGCTGGGAGCCGTCGAGACCGCAAGTCGTACCAAAGAACGCGACCTGTTAATCGTCTCCAGTAATGCGGAAAAGGTTCTCACGCGCTATAGCCCGCCAGAGTCGCCTCCCACAGAAGCATTGGCCAAAATCAAAGCTGGATATGAAAAAGCCGAAGCGGAAATTCTGCGCAAAGAAGTCTTTGATGTCGCCGTCAAACAGATTGAAGACTCCCTGAAAGAGAAACAAACACTGGCCGCCCTGGAACAGAGACGTCACCTGCTCGATCGTTACCCCTATTATAAAAACGATCGCAGGATGGCGACGATCCTGACACAAATCCTGGAACTGGAAAAATCGCTGGTACAAGCCAGTCAGGAAGCGATCCCGGCAGTCACGGAAGACTATCCCGAACCGTTTCCCCAGGCAGTCACGCTCGCGCTTCATACCCGTTCCCGGTCCAACGAGGTTTCAGATGGACGAAACGTGTTTGCGTCAGCCAATGGCAGCTGTTTTGGAATCGATTCGATTACAGGAGATCCCGTCTGGCGTCGACCGACCGGCCTGGACACACCGTTTGCTCCCCTGACTGTTGCTGGCAGTGAGCCCTCACTGCTGTTATACGATACCCGTCACCACGAACTGTTATGTGTTACTCAGAAAAGTGGCTCACTGGTCTGGCGACAGCCTCTGCCTTCCCGCCCCACAGGAAAACCCCTCGTGTACCAGGGGCAGGTTATCGTTTCCTGTAATGGTGGCGAGCTGCTCAACCTGGACCTGTTGAAAGGCGACATTGTTTCTCAGCTCAAGTTTGCGCAACCGCTCGTCGGTGCTCCGGGTCTGGTTTATGGCGAACAGTCTGTGGCCGTTGCCGGTTTTGAAGCCGTGGTCTACCTGGTAAGCCTGCGTCCTTTTGAATGCCTGAAAGTGACTTCGCTCGGGCATCGACCGGGCACGATCCAGATCCCGATTCTTTCGATGGGCAAACTGCTGCTGGTGTGTGAAAATGATCGTGCCGACTCTGCCTTACTGCATGTTCTGGATGGAAACGGTCAAAACGCCACCCTCAATGAACTGGAGCAGGTCCGGATCAAAGGACAGGTTCACAGCATCCCCGCACTGCGGGGAAAACAGCTCTTCTTCCCAACCGTTCCGGAACGCATCACGGCCTACACGGTTACCGATGAAGAAGGCAAACGCAAACTGTCGGAAATTGCCACTGCTCAATTGCAGGATCCCCTGTCCTGTCAGATCTATCTCTCTGCCGGCTCAGGTGGCCAACTCTGGATGTGCAGCTCCGCCTTGCGGAAGTTCACGCTCCAGAATACAGGAATCACGCTGGATAAGAAAAAAATCGCGGACGGCCTGGGCTCGCAGCCGATGCAGCTGATCGGAAACAATCTCTACCTGGCACGCCGCCTGCTCTCATCCAATTCAGTCATTTTTACGATCGCCAATCGAGATGAAATGTCGAGCTCCTGGAAATCCATTCTGGGAACCGACATCATCGCCACCTACCCTTATGGCGCAGGCGATCAAGAGGGTCTGGTCAGTATCACTTCTGACGGTGATATCTTCCGCCTGCGCAAGAATGATTTTTCAGATGCGCAAACCCCATTCAAAGATAAGTCGAGCACCCAGCTCAAGCTCCCGGAATCACTCACATCCCCCCTGCATTCAAGCCATCTCTCGAATGGCAAAATAGCGGTCTACTGTGATGCTCCCCAGCCCACTCTCTGGATTCTGAATCAGTTTGGACAGTTGGAGCAGACGATTGAATTAAAATCGCCCCTCGATGCGCCTCCCGTATTGCTGGGCGATGGAATTGCACTCCCCTTTCGAAAGCGGATTGCAGTCTACCGTCAAGGCCACGGACTGGATTCCGTGCTGGAACACGTCCTTCCCGATGACGTCGATCCCAGCGTATCGTGGAAACAACTGATCCCGACAACCGATGATCAATGCCTGGCAATCACGTCAGCGGGCCAGATCATCTCACTCCAGTACCGAACCAGCCCTGTTCGCCATCTGGCGGTGCTCTCCAGCACAGATAAAAAACAACCGATTGATTTCAAGGCCGGTGTCGGAAAGAAATCGGTTGCAGTCGCTGATGCTTCCGGCTTACTGCAGTTACTGGATCTGCAGACCGGCCAACCCCAGGCCCGGTTACAGCTGAATGCACCTGCGACCAGTGATCTCTGGCTAACAGACCCGTTTCTGTTTGTCCAATCCAAACAGATTTTAAGCTGCTTTAACATTGATCAGGGGCTCGAAAAAGTCTGGAGCCTGGACTTACCGGGTACTGCACTGGCTGGTCCTCCCGCCGTGCTGAATAACCAGCTTCTGCTATCCCTGCAAAACGGAAAAGTACTGTCTGTCGATCTCCAGTCCGGAAAGGTTTCAGCCGAACTGGTGGCCCCTCTCCCGGCGATCGGCCCGGTTGTCAATCTTGAGAATCTGCTGCTTGTACCGACCGTCGATGGCAGCCTGTATCGAATTGATCAGGCGCTTCAGCAGAAAGGTCAGGCCTCATTATGAAATCACTTCGTGTTATTTATCCTTTACTGCTTGTCTGCATCAGTGTTTGTCTCATCGTCGACCTGGAGTTTGCTGTTGCCCAGAATGACTCCAAGGGAAAGACAAAACCGGACACGGCCCCAAATGGAGCCAAAGACAAAGACTCAGCCGGTGAAGTAGAAATCCTGCCTAAACTGGACCAGATGCAAATCCCGACGATGGAAGAGCTGCTCAAGAAGCCACCCGTTGACTGGATCGTGCTCGAAAATGATGCTGTGCTGGTTGTCGAACCAATCTATCCCCGCCCGGATACCCTGGGACAACTCGAACTGGCATTCAAAGAGAGTTACAACTGGCCCAAACCCAAAAGCAAAGAAGAAATCGAAGAACAGCAAAAAATGCGGGCGGAGATGAACTTCATCCACATCACCCTGCTCGATGAAAAAGAAAACCCGGAATATCGAATTCAGCGTAAAAGCGTAAAGCAGATTATCCACCACGAAGACCACATCCTCAAACGCATCGATCTGTTGCTGGAAAAGAATGACCTGAAAACCGCGTTTGAACTCCTGCTGGTACTCGACCGCAAACATCGGGACTGGCCTGGTTTCGATCAAAGGCAGAAGCAGTTATTGCTGCTGGAAGCGAAGGACAAACAGAATTCAAAGCAGTATCTCAACGCGCTGGCGTATGTACAGGATCTTCACACCCGCGACCCTCAATACCCCGGTTTAAGTGAACTTGCTGGTGAAATTATTGACGTCATGATTTCACAATCGGTTCAGGAAAAAGTCTATCGCAAGGCTCACTACTATCTCAAACGTCTTGAATCAATGTACCCCCGACAGCCATCTGTGGGGCAGTGGAAAACAACGTTTCTCAACGAGTCTGATTCCATTCTGAAACAGGCAGAACAGGCTGCCAGCCAGCAGCAATACCAGGAGGCGATCCAGGCGGTTTCTCACGCCGTGGTGGTCTGGCCGACGAACCCGAAACTCCGTGATTCACTGCTGCGTTATCAGAAACGCTTTCCGATGATCAACGTGGGCGTACTCGAGACCGCCCTGGACGAAACCCCTTATTTTCTCGAACGCGAATCAACCCGCCGCCATCATGCTTTAACGCAGATCCCCTTGTTTGAAGTCAGCAGGGTCGATCAGATTCCTCATTATCAAAGCCGCTTTTTCGAACAATGGGAACCCACGGATCTGGGACGGCGTGCCGACTTTATCCTCAGACAGTCCTATTCCCCCTGGGAATCACACCCTGTCATGCTCGCAGCGGATATCACGCGGCACCTGCGCAGCAAAATCGCCCCCGGTAACACAAGCTATGACGAACGCTTTGACAGTTATGTCCGCTCGATCTCATCGACGGGCCCGTTTACTTTCAGAGTCTACTTTGACCGGGTCCCCCTGCGGACCGAATGGCTGCTCTCAGAGCCCGTCAATTCTCCCCCGCTCTGGCAAAACATCTCGACAGTACCGACTGATCCAGAGACAGGGCCTGCATCAACCGGAGAGGAAATCTTTGTCTCCAGTCGCTTTATCGTTGACCATCATCGGGAAGGGATCGTCAGTTACAGCCGCGCCGTGCCGGAACCAAAAGACATGCGGAATTTTAATGTGGCACAGATCAATGAGATACCCTATCGCAGTTTCGAAAAATCCTTTCAGGGGTTACTGCTGGGAGAGGTTTCTGTGCTCCCGTTTCTGCCTGCGAAACTGGTCTCCTTTTTCAAGGATAGCGAAGATTTCAACGTCGTCCAGGCCGCGATACCTCTCACACACGTGCTGCAGTTCAACCCGGAAAGCAAACCACTGCAGGTGGTCGAACTGCGCCGGGCCCTGGCTTACGCCATCGATCGGAAAAAGATTTTAACCGAGACCCTGCTGCACGAATCCAGGCTGTTGAACGGCCGCCTGATCACTGCACCCTACTCCACCGGCTTACAGGTTTATAACAACCAGGTGCCTCAACGTGAATACAGTTTCCCGCTCGCAGTCGCCCTCGCTGTGGCTTCACAGAAAAAACTGGGAGGGCAGTTCCCCACGCTGCGTATGCTCTGTGACCCCAATCCGGAAGCGCAGGCAGCCGCCCAGGAGATGATTCGAGCCTGGTCTCAAATTGGACTGAAAGTCGTGCTGATCCCGAACACAGCTGAAGAAGCCAAAAAAGGAACTCCCGAGTGGGATATCGTCTATCGCACAGTCGCAATGACAGAACCGGTGATGGAACTCTGGCCGTTCCTGACAGTTGGCAAGGGAGCCCGAATTGAATCCCTGGAAATTCTCCCGGACTGGATGCGACTCTCGTTGATCGAACTGGATGAAGCCACCGACTGGGAGTCGGCAACGGCGCTCATCAAAAAACTGCAACAGCAGCTCTACTCAATGGCACATATCATTCCCCTGTGGGAGATCGACCAGTTTCATGTCTTTCGTAAAAACATTAAAGGATACGCTGATCGACCGTTAAACTTTTATGACAACGTAGAGCAATGGATTCCGGAGCCCTACTATCCCGATGTGGAATCGTTTACCCGGAATTAGACTGTGTGCCGTTTTACTAAAGCGTCTCCAGAACTATTCAGACCGGGTCGCATCGATTGAAAGGCACTGTGGTTAACTGTAATGGAATCTGGATCACGTCATGTTATTATCGTCCGTTATAACTCTGGAAATGTAATGTCTCAGTTTACTGTTTTCAAATTTTGCTGCTGCATGCTCATGTTCGGGGTACTCTCTGTTCCCGCGACGAGATCACTGTATGCGCAAGCAGCCACCACTGAGGCCGGCGTGAATCCCCACCTGCACATCAGCCTGCAGCCTTATCGCACCCGCATTGAAATCGCCTGCGATCCGGAAAGCAGACTCGACGAATATGAACGCCAGCAGTTGCTGTCTCGACTGCATCAGATCATTGAACGATCCGTGGGGGAAAAATGGCTGTTGCATGCACCAGGTCCTCCCCAGGCAGAGACGACCGTCGGCATCTTCGAAAATCACTGGTTACCACTATGTACTTCCACAGGTCTGTTACGTTTGCAGCCGGATCAGATCCTCGCACGCTACCCGCAGCAGCCTTTTGAGAAACTGTTTCTGATTGTCGTAGAACCCGCCGGGATTGGCTATCGCATTTCAGGCAGAGAGTTTGACTATTACTCCCAGCGTCTCAGTTCCCTGTCTGAAAATATCACTTATGAAAAACAGTTTCTGGCGGAAACCACGTTTGATTTACTGCGCGACCTGTTTTCCTCTGTTGTCAGTATTGAAACAGTTGAGGGAGAGCAGGTGACCGTCAGTGAGCAGGCCAGCCAGTTCCTCACTCCTGACCCGGGAGTGGCTACCCTGGAAATCAACTCATTTCTGCTGCCATTTTTCCGCTATCTGAATCGCGACCGGGAAGTCAAAAACATCCAGATGATCCCCTGGACCTATCTGAGCATTCAGGAAATGAATCGCAAGCATACAACCTGTTCCGTCACATCCGGTCTGCGGGGGATATTGGACGGCAGCCGGCGCCGTGTGGAAATGCTGGCCCTGGCGGTGCAGCCCCGTTTTCAGACAACCGAATTATCGTTGATTCCCCGCGGCACCTCGACCCAGACTTACGCAGGCATGAAAGTCCAGCTTTCCCCCCTGAACCCACAGGAAGTCCGGCAGTTACAGATCGAGGCCAAAAAAGAGAGCGAGGAAACGAAAAAACCGCTCCAGGAACCCGATTATGTGACGGGTGAGTTTCTCACAAACCGCAGTGGAACAATCGAGATCGATGTCGATCCTCAACAACCGTTGATCTGGCTGTATATCCGGAGCGGGAATGCCCTGGTGGCGAATGTCCCTTACCTGCCCGGCATTGATTCACAGATCTCCATCCAGATTCCCGACGACCGTATTCGTCTCAGTGTGGAAGGCGAACTGGCGGTACTCAACGGTGAACTCATCGAAGCGGTTGCCGAACTCTCAATGAAAATGTCGCACATTCGCAACTGGGCCAAAAGTGAGGAATGGGCAAAAGTCGAGACAGGCATCCGTGAACTGGAAAGTGAACTCTCTCCCCGCAAGATTTTCCAGGACAAACTGAATGTCATCCGCGTCTCTGCGGTCGAAGCTGCCCAGGCACAAAACAACAAAACCGCCCAGGCCCGAATCGCCAGTCTGTGTCGCGAAACCGAAAACCGGATTGACCGTTTCCTGAGCCCGACGGGGATCATTGATTTCAAAACAGAGATCCAGGACTTAAAACAACTCTCAGACCCAAACAGAAACCGCTGAGCATTTAGACCGTGCTCCGTTATATTATAGCGGCTCCAGGATCATTTGGAGCCGCTGTAATAGATTGAGAGACGCTATGTCTAAGTGTGATGCGTTCGAGAATGAAAAAACATGACCATGTGGACGCTCTCTTCCATCGCCGTCTATCCCGTGAAATCACTCGACCCGGTCTATGTCGATCAGGCCGAACTTCTCCCCCGCGGCGCACTGACAGGCGATCGTCAGTTTGCCCTGTTCGCTGAGTCAGGCAAACTGATCAATGGAAAACAGTACCCGGCGATTCATCAGATCCGCGCGGCGTTTGATCTCGCAGAACAGTCGGTTACACTTTCGGTCCCCCAACAGTCCGCTGAATCCGTCCGTTTCTCATTACACGATGATCGCCCCGAACTGGAAGCCTGGTTCAGCGACTATTTTCAGACCCGGGTGACTCTCCGAGAGAATCGTGAGACCGGTTTTCCGGATGATCTCGCAGCCTCGGGACCAACCATTGTCAGTACCCAGACCTACGAGGAACTCTCGCGCTGGTTCCCGGAGGTTTCCGTCGCAGAACTACGTCTGCGGTTTCGCGCCAACCTTGAATTCGCAGGCGATCTTCCCTTCTGTGAAGACCGCCTCTATTCGGCAGCAGAACCACCGGTGCAGTTTCAGATTGGCGCCGTCACGTTTGACGGATCGAATCCCTGTAAACGCTGTGTGGTTCCTTCGCGTTCTCCCTGGTCGGGAGACACGGACGCGCAATTCATGAAAACTTTCATCAGCAAACGAGCGGACACTTTTCCGGACTGGGCAGATCGCAGTCTGTTTCAAAACATGTACCGCCTCGCCGTAAATACGAGGCTCGCCGACTCTCAAAACGGTGTTTCGTTACGGCTACACGTGGGAAATTCACTGAAAATCCTCAATTGAGGTCCGGCGTATAATCCGAACAGACTCCCAAAAATGAGAAACTATAAACGGTACAACTGCTACAACTGATGCGCAACGTGAGGCGCTTACCGGAATACCCTGCATTTTTTCAAGATCGCAGCAGACACCCCGAAAACAGTACGCTAAGTTTCAGGTGTCGCTTTTTCTGAACATGAATATTTTTTCAGACTCAGAGGAAGCCTTTAACGAAGATGTTCTCCCCACTTATTCGCAGGGAATCGCGATGCTTGTCCTCAGCCGAAAAAAAGACGAAAAAATCATTATTGGAGATTCCATCACTTTAATGGTGATTGAAATCAAAAACGATAAAGTACGACTTGGTATAGAAGCACCAAAAGATGTGACCGTGCATCGGGAAGAAGTCTACGCCGCCATCAAAGAACAGAGCGAGCACGACAACACCAACTGCGAAACTCCTTAAGCAGTCGTTCCCATTCCACATCATCAGTCATGCGCCAGTTGAACTCAGCTGTCCTGTGCCTGAGCCCACATTTTATCGAAGACTTTTCGTTGCTCAGCTAATGCAGCCACGGTGTCTGTTTTGGGCACGCTACCTTCTTCGAGCATCAACCAGCCTGTATAATTCGCGTCCGCCATCAACTCGAAAAACTCTTTGTGCGGGTACGGGTTGTGGATCAGGTCGTGAATGTGCGTCGTATCTCCCAGGCGATCTTTGACCATTGCGAAATTCGCCGCCAGCCCCGCCCCTTCCAGATCCTGCTTATTGCAGTTCCAGCAGATCGCCACATTCGGATTCACGGCAACATCCAGAATTTTTCGAATCGTCGGCAGATGGGCACACTTGCCGTGCACTTCCAGTCGAATCTGCTGTCCAAAGTCAGCACCGAATTCCCCCAGTTCATTCAGCGATTTTCCGATCTGCTCGATCGTCACATTTTCCGGAACGCCCACATGGAAGGAATCGGGTTTCACCTTCACGCCTGTTGCCCCGACATCATGGCTGAGTTTGATGAAGTCTTTGGTATCGGCAATCGCTTTCTTCAATTTGATCGGATCGGGGCTGTCATAGCGTTCATTGCTGCCAATTCCCACTAACGTCACTGGGCTGTCCGCAAAGCGCTTCGCGACTTCCTTCCGCTGATCTGCTGTCAACGAACGTTCCACACCATGCGCATGCGTGGTTCGCAGTTCGACCCCCAGAACATTCGCTGTTTCACAGTTTTTCAACAGGGTTGGCAAATCCCAGTCCTTGGCCCACTGGTAAGTTACCAGACCATACTGTGCCTGTTTCGCTGATTTTTTTTCTGCAAACACGGAGCCCGACAATCCACAGCCCAGCGCCAGAGTGCTTCCGGCGGCAGCGGTTTTCAAGAAGTCGCGACGTGAGTAATAGTCCATGAATGCATTCTCCAGAGTGTATTGATACGGTATAGACAGATCGTTTGAGAAAAGTCCGTTCTATGCCCGGCTCTTTGATCTTACCTATTATTACGCATTCCGCAGCCAGATTACAAACGTCTTTCTGACGATTTCTGAATCTACCACACAAGCTGAGGGAGCCGTCTGCTTTACAATAAAACTCATTCCTTTTATAAAACAGGTCAGGATCAGTACTGTCAGCGGGAAAACTCTTTTCTTTCCCGTATTTCAATAAAACGACTGTTGACTTTTAACGATTTGATTCCGAGTAAGACCATGAACGAAAAAACCGCACCCGAAAAATTTACCTTTCAGGCCGAAATCAAAAAACTTCTGGATTTGCTCTCGCACTCCCTGTACCAGAACCGGGAAATCGCGATCCGGGAGCTCATTTCAAACGCCTCCGATGCGTTGGACAAATTTCGCTTCATCTCGCTGACCGATGAATCAGCCAAAGATGACCAACCGCTGGAAATCCGCCTGGAACCCGATTCCGAAAAGCGTGTGCTCGCGATCACCGATAACGGCATCGGCATGACACACGATGAATTAATCGAAAACATCGGCACCATCGCCCACAGTGGTTCCCTCGACTTCTTAAGCAAAGCCGCCGGGGACAAGAAGGAAGAAGTCTCCCTGATCGGCAAGTTCGGCGTCGGCTTCTATTCTGCTTTCATGCTCGCCGACAAAGTCGAAGTTCTCACGCGCAGCTACCAGGACGAGACCGGCTATAAATGGGAATCGGATGGAACCGGGTCCTTCACCATCGAGCCCGAGGCCGACTTGCCGCGCGGCACATCCATTCGCCTGCATCTACGCAAAGACCTGGATGAATACACCAATGACACTCGGCTGAAATTCATCCTCAAAAAATATTCAACTTTCGTCCCCTACCCAATCAAAATCGGCGACGAACTGGTTAACGATCAGAAACCGATCTGGATCGAACCCAAAACGCAACTCACGCAGGAACAGTACGACGGCTTCTACCAGTATCTCGCTCACAACGGCGAAGAAGCGGCCCGCTGGCATCTGCACCTCAGCAGTGATTCCCCGTTCCAGTTCCACTGCATACTCTACTGCCCGCAGACCAACCTGGAACTGATGGGCTTCGGACGCACCGAGCATGGCATCAGCCTGTGTGCCAAACGCATCCTGGTTCAGAACGATAACCGCGATCTGCTCCCCGAATACCTGCGGTTCCTGTACGGCCTTGTCGATTCCGCCGATCTCCCGTTGAATATTTCACGCGAATCGCTGCAGGACAACACGGTCTTCCGCAAAATCAAAAAAGTGCTCACCAAACGTGTGCTCTCACACCTCGCCTCCATCGCCAAAGACGATGAGGAAAAATACCTCGAGTTCTATCGTCAGTTCGGCAGCGCCCTGCGGGAAGGCATTGGCTCCGATTTTGAAAACCGCGATGCCCTCGCGAAACTGTTGCGGTTCCCTTCTTCCAAAGGGGCTTCCGAAAAAGAACTGTTCTCGCTCGAAGCCTACCTGGAACGGGCCGGCGAAGATCAGAAGCAGATCTATTACCTGGGCGGAAACGATTTCAATACGATCGCCCGCAATCCCAACCTGGAAATCTTCCGCAAGAAGGGCATCGAAGTCTTCTACCTCGAAGACCCGATGGACGAAATCGTCCTCTCCAACCTGGCGAAGTTCTCCGATCATGACATCGTCTCCATCGATTCTTCCGACGTCAAACTGCCCGGCGATGAAAAAGCCGACGACGAGTCCGAAGAAACCGCAGAGAAAAAAGAGGAAACCAAAGAACCGGCAACTCCCGAGTTCGAAAAGGTCCTGTCCCTGTTCCAGGAAGAGCTCAAAGACGATGTCGAATCGGTCACCAAATCCGATCGCCTGACCGACAGCCCCTGCTGCCTGGTCATGCCGGAAGGTGCCATCAGTTCTCAACTGCAGAAAGTGTTGAGCATGGGCAATAAAGATTTCCCGACGACCAAACGCATTCTGGAAATCAACCCGGACGCCGAGCTCATCAAACGTCTCTGTACGCTTTCCTCCAACAGCGATCAGCACGACTTCATCAAACAATGCGGGCGACAGCTGTTCTGGAATGCCTCCCTGATGACGGGCATCGCCACCAGCCCAGAGCAGATCACGGAGAACATCCAGAGCATGATGGAAGAACTCGCACAGAAACGCTCTCCCATTATTACGTAAATCAGATCTCACCTTTGCTCACCGCGGTTCCATCTCCGGAGCCGCGGTGTAGTAATACATGTGAGGCACTTCCGGCTGGAACAAACCCACCCGATTCCACGGCGCCAGCATCCGTTCCGCCTGTTTGACTCCCTGTTGAACATCTTCCCGGCTTCGATCAGCTTGCTGCTCCCACTGTGATACCAGTTGCAACCAGTGATCGACAGTCTGTACGAACTCGCTGTCCTCGGCACACAGAAACAACGGCAGCTTCTGTTCCCGGCTGCGCTGTCTCTCAAAACTGGTCGCCGCTGCAAAATAAAACAGGGTGCTCGCGGTAAACAGATCGAAATCAAATCGGCTGCGATAACAGCAGGCGACCAGCCGATCAATCAATGCCCGCTCTTTCTGTAACGACTCTGAATACTCAGCCAGTTGTTCCCGCCGAGAGTCTTTTTCCCAGTGCTGCTCCAATAGCGAGACCAGTCGTTCGATGCCGCACAGCGTGTGCGCGATCCCTGTGCTGTGCAGCGGGTCGATGAAACCGGCGGTGTGAGGCAGCAAAGCCCAGTCTGCCCCTGCACACTGTGTCCACCCCCGCTGCAGGCGACCGGTGGTCCGCAGTCCTCCACTGGGGGCGACGCATTCTGCTTCAGCGAACTGTGACTGGATCGCGGGATAACGCTCCTGCAACGACTGCCAGTCCCGGTCTGCGTGTCGCTCATCCAGTACGAAGCCCGCGCTGGTGATGCCGTTATTGAACCGCAGCTGCCACATCCAGCCTTCACTTAAGACATGATGCAGCGCGCTGTGATCGGAGTTGAACGGATAGTCGTCTTGCGAGATGCCCTGCCCGTCCAGAATGGTCTGCCAGAGAGTGACATTTTGGAAATGCCCGAAGATGGCGGAGGAACGGGTTTTGAATTCGGTTTCCGGCGTGATGCCCAGCGTCCGGGGCACCAGGCTGGCGGCTCCACTCGCATCAATCAGAAACGCTGCCTGCAGTTGCACCGCTTCTCCGAGCCTGCTGCCTGTAATGTGCCAACCCTCTGACCGCTGGAGCGCTACTTCGGTCTGATCCAGGTAGACCACATTCGACTTCTGGACTTCCTTCGCGAAGAATTCATCCAGGTCTGCCCGGTACCAGTGTGTATCCGCCAGCGATTCACTCAAATTCGCTGTCACCAGCAGTTCACTGCCGTGCGCAGGCTCCGTTTGAAACATCTGGTCCGGCTGATGGGCGAAGTAACTGAAGCCCCGCTTGACGCCACAGGCGATGTCGGGACAGGCCTGCTGCCACGTCCCATACTTGCAAAATGGCTGGAATTGTGGAAGATCGTACTTGTGGGACAGTGACTGGAGCAGATAGCTGGCGGCGGGTGTTGACGATTCCCCAATCGAAAAACGGGGATGCCTGCCGCGGTCGATCAGCGCGACCGACAGGCCGATGCGGTCCAGCAACAGCGCCGTCAGGCTGCCACCAAAGCCGGCTCCCAGAATCACGACGTCAAATTGCTGCATGAGGGTGGATTGATTCTACCTGATTCAGAGTTTGAAATTAAATCGCAGCAGACATATTAACCGATTGCTGACTCAAAGGCAGGTTCAGAAGGATAGATCATGCAGATACAACCGGTTCTCATTAACGGACAATGGATCACCTCCACAGGCACCACGATCTTCCAGGCAGTCAACCCTGCCACAAAGGTCGAGCTGGAACCCGAGTTCCCGGTCAGCACCTGGGACGAAATCGAAGCCGCGATCGAAGCAGCCGCCGACGCTGCGAAAGCCATGCGCGGCTGGCCGGGCGAACGCTTCGCCGCCTTCCTGGAAGCCTACGCCAACGAAATCGAAAACCGTGCCGACGAACTCGTCGCGATGGCACATCTGGAAACCGGCTATCCCGAATCGCCCCGCCTGCGAGACGGCGAACTGCCCCGCACGACGAATCAGCTCCGCCAGGCAGCCGCCCATGCCCGCGAAGGTACCTGGACTCAACCCACCATCGACACGGCTGCCGGCATCTGTTCGATGTTTGGTCCGATCGGCCCGGTCGCCGTCTTTGGCCCGAACAATTTTCCCTTCGCCTTCAACAGCATCGCCGGCGGTGACTTCGCTGCTGCCGTCGCTGCCGGGAATCCGGTGATCGCCAAAGGTCACTCTTCGCATCCCCGCACCACGCAGATCTTTGCAGAAGCCGCCGACGCTGCTGCCAAAGCGACCGACATGCCCGCCGGTTTCGTTCAGCTCATCTACCGCACGAGTCACGCCGATGGTTGTCGGCTGGTTTCGCATCCCCTGATGGGTGCCATCGGCTATACCGGCGGACGCAGTGCGGGACTCACAATCAAAGAAGCGGCCGACAAAGCCGGCAAACCGGCCTACCTGGAACTCTCCAGCATTAACCCGGTCTTCATTCTGCCCGGCGCGTTGACCGAACGGGGCGCCGACATCGCCGAAGAATTCAAAGGCAGCTGCCTGATGGGAACGGGCCAGTTCTGCACCAATCCCGGCATGGTCGCCATCAAAGCCGGTGAAACCGCCGACGCCTTCATTGAAGCAGTCAAACAGAAATTCGAAGAGTCCCCCGCCGGCGTTCTGCTGGGAGAAGGCGTGCAGCATGGCTTCCAGTCCGGCATCACCGCCATCCAGTCCGCCGGCGCTACACTGGTGACAGGCGGCCTGCAGACCGACGGCCCCGGCTTCTCCTGTGCAAACACCTTACTCAAAGTCAGCGGCAGAAAGTTCCTGGAAAGCCCGGATGCCCTGCAGACAGAAGCCTTCGGAAACAGCTCGCTGATCGTCGTTGCCGACTCGGATGAACAGCTGGTGCAGATCGCCGAATGCCTGGAAGGCAACCTCACCGGCTGCATTTACAGTCATACCGGCGGCGAAGATGAAGGCCTGTACGAGCAGCTGGCCCCCGCGTTGCGTCAGAAAGTGGGACGCCTGCTGAACGACAAGATGCCCACTGGCGTCGCGGTCAGCCCGGCGATGAACCATGGCGGCCCCTTCCCGGCAACCGGTCACCCGGTCTTCACCTCGGTCGGCATTCCCGCCGCCATCCACCGCTTTTCGATGCTGCAGTGTTACGACAACGTTCGCCCGCAGCGGCTTCCCGAGGCGTTACAACCGAAAAACCCGAACGGCAGCCTGTGGCGGTATATTGATGGAATGTACACACAGGCTGACTACGAAGCGTAATCGCAGGCCGGTTCGCGACGGCAGAGACAGCCGCAGAGACAGCGGGAAAAGCGGTTCAGAAACGTTCAGAGAGCAGAATCGGCGAACCTGCCGCGGCGTTGAAGCCTCTATAGGACTAAGCACTGAGAAAATATGAATTTACAATGATTTTTTATTCCCGTAATGTTGTGTAGTCAACGTGTGTGTTGCTATCATCCTGACTCAGTCAACAAACGGCCTGTCGAGAACAGCAAGCGAATTCCAACGCTTCATTTTCCAGCCGCATCCAATACAGTAAGACTAAATGAGGGCGTAGCTCAGTTGGTAGAGCAACGGACTTTTAATCCGTAGGTCCAGGGTTCGAATCCCTGCGCCCTCACTCACAAAGCCTTGAGCTACAATAGCTTAGGGCTTTTTTTATTTTCCGTTTTTGTACCTAAATGATCGATTTTCAAAGTGTACCTAATTTGCTCGTTTTATTTGTATGTAAACAGCGGTTAGAAAACGAAACGCTACCCGTGTCCGGCAGCCTGTATTGCCGATGCCCGTTCAGGACGATAGACGTCCTTACCACGTTCGAGAGCAAGCGTTTTGTTAAGTATCACCACTTTTGCGCTTTCGGCCGAAGGGCTACTTGATCAGGCTCCAAATGCCGATCAAAGAGCCGATGAGCAATGCCACGGTCACACATCCGTTCCCGGATCGCTCGGGCTGGAAGACGGGAAAGGTATCGAAAAATCCACCCAAATTTAGACTCGGGAGGTGCTGTTGTTATAATCGAGAAGGTTGCGAGTCTGGATCGGTTCCAAGCTCAACCCATATGGGAAATCTCGGATAAAGACATTAGCCATGCATTCGCTACTCAAAACCTTCGCCTCCGTCTGCCTTCTCGTTTCGAGTGTCTCCGCAGAAGAGTGGAAGTCAGCCGACGGCGTGATCTCGGTGACCGTGCCGGACGAGTTCCGTTTTGTCGAAACCGAGTCCCAGCCCCCTGTTTCCATCATCTGGGTCTCAACAGATGAGACTCTCACCCTCATGATTGCTGAAGTGCAAATCCCACCCAATATGCCACTGCGGCTATCCTCGATAGAGCAAGGAATCACCGGGGAAATGGGAGGTCAGATTCTCAATTCAACCAGCGAAATGCGCCAGGGCTACGAACTCTTCACCATCACCAACCAGAGTCAGGATTTTACCCCCGAACTGATCATGAGTCAAAATATCATTGCGATCAAGGGCAAGGTATACAAGCTCATGGCAATGGGTTTTGGCAAGGACGTCCGCTCGGATCCTGATGCTGAGAAATTCCTGTCCTCATTGAAAATCCATGTCACGAGACGTGACATACCACCTCAGGCAGCACCAGGTTCACGGGGAGCCTTGACGAATTCCGAAACTTCGATGGTCGATTTCATCTCACAGAAACTGGGCTCCATCGGTATTCTCCTGCTACTGATCTGCGGAATCGTCACCCTTATTTTACGTGTTTCGAAACGCGACGAACCGAGTGGGCTATAGACTATAATTATAGCAATACAGCGCTGATATGGAAAAACACAACAAAGTATAAAACTGATTGTGCATCATAACAGAAAACGGTCGATATTTGGCACGTCCGAGAATTCACATCAGGTTCCCGACAAGTTTTTGGGACGGCGACTCGCCAGCTTGCAATTTCGGTCTTTAACATCGACGCGAGTTGGAGTTGACGCCAATTACATTCGGTGTTGTCGACCGGACGGGCATAACGACCAAGTTCACGCCGTGGGCGCGTGAGGTCTTGACTTCACAATCAGCGCTACCGCCCGCTCGCGTGCAACGCCTGGTTATCCAGCTTCCACACGGTTACTTGCCCGTTTCGCATATCGCTGCGTTGTCAGGACCATGGGTGACCTTCGCGACGGACTTGCAGTCGCCGTATGTCTCAAGCGTTGGAGCGCCCGTCGGATGAACGGTACTGTTCTCGCGCGTCGGCGCATGCAATGTAGCCTTGGCATACGGGGTCTGATCGCAGGCCGATACACTCCGGTAATACTCGACGAAGAAGTTTGTGTTACTGGTCATCCACTTCCAGTCGGCGGGAACCTGGATTTGACCGATGAACGTCTCCTGTTTGGTGCTCATGTCCATCACCCATGCGCCCCACCACTCGGGGTCGGCGGGCTTTCGCGCGTCCGCTATCTCCCACAGGCGCAGGCGGTATTCCGTACTCTCTTTCCAATCGTAGGCGATCTTACAACTGTAGCCCGTACCCTCACCGCCAAAGGTGCCTGCAAATGCGTCATCACCGTTACCTTTCTTGGCATCGAGCGCCTTCCAGATCGAAAAGATGGCGATCTTCTGTTCCTTGCCACCCAGGTTGGCGCCGGTTTGAAGGCCCATGTATCCGCCATCGCCTCCATCAAACCAAAATTGCTGGGCCCAGAAATAGTAACTCTTCCCTGCGGGGGCTTTGTTGATGGTGAGAAAGGTGTCCAAGTTGTAAAAGCCCTTCTGTTTGCCGTCCCAATAAGTCGGCTCCGAAGGCCACTGATGCTTTACGGCAATCATTCCGCCGGGGGTAACGTTGG
>NZ_CAXAVM010000101.1:0-24303 GCF_963972345.1 uncultured Gimesia sp.
TCATAAACGTCAATCATAAACGTCAATCATAAACGTCAATCATAAACGTCAATCATAAACGTCAATCAAGAGAGAAGAACACTGTTATGGGAATCTTTCAATTCTTACTATTATTACTGGTCGCAGCCATCTGTGGAGGCATTGCGCAGTCACTGGCAGGATATTCCCGGGGTGGCTGCCTGACCTCGATCGCACTGGGATTCATCGGTGCCTTGTTAGGTACGTGGATTTCCGGAAAACTGGGGCTGCCAGAATTACTGACGATTGAATTTGGGGATCAACCCTTCCCAATTCTGTGGTCGATTATTGGAGCTGCCCTGTTTGTGGCAGTGCTTAATCTGATCTCATATCGGAAGAAATAAAGCAGAGTTCAGCCATCCTGAATGAGGTCGAAGGCGCCTTCAGCAGTAATGATAGCCTGGGCAATTTCGACCAGTTTCGTTCGTTTACGGCTGGCGATTTTTTGCAGCTGACGAAAGGCGGTTCCTTCATCGAGACCAGCCGTTTTCATCAGGATTCCCTTTGCCTGTTCTATAATCTTTCGATCATTCAGAGCGACGCGCAGATCTTGATTCTCTTTCCGAAGATCAGCAAATTCTGCAGCGCGCCGGTGGACCAGAAGAATGGCAGGTCCGAGATCAACCATGCGAATCGGCTCGACAAGCCAGGCCATAATATGATCCAGAGCAGCAGTTTCCACCAGTTCCAGATCGGATTTGGGAGTAACAATAATTCCCGGCACAGGAGTTTCTTTACCAATCAGTGTCAGTGCGCGAATTCCATCGATATCAGGCATCCGCACACCACTAATTACGATATCTGGCAGCTGACTGGCGCAGGCTTGAATGATTTCCTCCCCCGTTTGAACAGCCCCCATGATCTGATGACCCTGTTTAAGAACCGCTTTCCGGATCAGCTGCAGGGTCTCACTGTTACTGTGTGCAATCAGTATCTGCAGCGATTCCATCTCCACCATCAAAGCTACCTGGCCCTTTATTTACTATCGAAATTCTCATAAAAATATACAATCAGGTCCTATTAGACCAGATTGACAGGCTTTACACCATCAATCTGGTTTTTAAAATTGAGGAAATGTTTGTGTTCTCAGTATATCAAATCGAAGATCCTCTAGTTAATTTCTGAATGTTAGCGACTCTTGAATATCTGCGAATTTACTGAGACATTTTGGCACTCAATTTGTCCTTTGGGAGCTGAAATGGTAACCTCAATTTTTCCCATAAGAATGACTGGTCAATTCTCGTGCGGGAATTTGAGTCCTGCCCTGGAGTGATATCGCGAATATGAAAAAAGTAATATTAATCATTATTGATGCGCTGGCGTCTCGAGTCGTCCAACCAGCCTTGCAGAAAGGCTTGCTGCCTCATTTCCAGCAACTGGTGGAACGGGGCGTATTATGCCAGGAATGTACGTCTATCTTTCCTTCGATTACTCCTGCCGCAACCTGTGCGCTGGCAACGGGAACTTATCCGTTTGAACATGGTATTTCCGGAGCATACTGGTATGACCGCGACCATGATGAAATCGCCTATTTCGGGTCCGACCTGCCGGCGATCATGAATGAAGGCATGGGACGTTATATCAATGATTTTCAAATCAAATTGAATAGAGATCGCCTCCTGGTACCCACAATTTTTGAACTGATCGAGAAGCATGGAACTCTGTCCGATGCAGTGGTCAATTTTATGTGGTATCGAGGGACCGTGGCACATGATACCAGCACACCTCTGCTCCTGAATCTGACTCCCGGCGTCTCTCTCGAAGAATCGATGATCGGGCCGCATACCATGTTTCTGGGAGATTTCGTTTCGACTCCGCTTCTAGGGAATACCCTTGCGGCGCGAGGGGGAGTGACAAGACGATTTGGCTTCCACGACGACACCACTGCCGACTATCTGCTGGGGATGGCTGAGCAGGACTGTCTACCGGACTTTACCCTGGCATATTTTCCGAATAATGATTTTGACAGCCACGCGGAAGGACCGGAAAATGCAGTCTCGACTCTGCAGGCTGTCGACAGCCACCTGGGAAAACTGATTGAAATTCTCGGCGGCATTGACCAGTTTCTGGAGAACCATGTGCTCCTGATGACAGGCGATCATTCACAGAGTGATCTGGACGAAAATCCCGCAATCGAATTGAACGAAGTCCTCGCGAAGTTCCAGATCGCTGAGGCGGGAAAACCCTGGAGCAGTTCAGAAGAATTGATGGTCTGTCCTAATATGCGTTCAGCACAAATCTATATGCAACCAGAATTATGGGCTCGTCGCCATGACGTCATTGACTGCCTGTTGAAGTGTCCGGAAATTGATCAGGTCATATGGTGCGACCACGACAGTGGACTGAACGGGACAGACAGGCCTTCCTTTTATGTTCACACACATGAACGGGGTGACCTGGTATTTAAACCGGCACCAGACTCGACAGGCGACGCCCTCGACATTTATGGAACGGCCTGGATCTGGAAGGGCGAGTTAAGCGCCGTTGATGCCAGTATATCTTCAAACGGTCAAATAGAATTTGGGGATTACCCCAACGCCTTTGAGCGAATTGCGACCGGGTTTTCCGAGAAAACGGGCAATATCTGGGTCACTGCCCGCCTGGGGAAAGAATTCTGCATACCGGCGATCAAGTGTAATCCGGCAGGGTCACATGGATCACTGCATCATTTAGATTCAACGGCCCCCCTCATTGCAGCGGGACTGCCGGATGATTTCCAATTGCCGGATGCCCCTCGCATCATCGATATCACCCCAGTCTGCCTGCAGTTGCTGGGACTGAAACCGCCGCGTATGCCTGGTGAAAGTGCGATTAATAAACCATTGAACGATCGGCATTCCTGACAGATCTCGGCTCAGGTTTTGTAATTCTTCAACTATGGAGAATGATCAGCCAGACAGAATACGGGCCACGGGCTGCAGGCTTTTGAAATGGTCACAGGAGATCTTGACCATGCCGATCAGGGGCACTGCCAGTAAGATGCCACCGACTCCCCAGGCCCAGCCCCAGAATATGATACAGATAAAGACCAGTGCCGGGTTGAGTTTCATCGAATGCCCTAAAATCATGGGGGTAAAGACATTCCCTTCCAGAGTATTAATCACGATATACAGCAGCGGTCCTAACAGGGCCTCTGCAGGTGTATCCAGATAAACGATGCCGATCAAAAAAGTAACGCCGGCACCTATGAATGCACCGATAAAGGGAATGAAATTGAGTGTCGCTGCCATGATGCCCAGCAAAATGGGATCGGGAAGGCCGAGCAGCCACATTGCTGTCGCAATGATAATTCCCAACCCGATATTGATTGCTGTGATTGTCATCAGGTATCGGGAAATACCATGTTCCACGTTACGGATCATCGTCACAAGTCCGCGTTTATTTTCCAGGGTCGGCATCAATTCGACTACTGAATTTAAGGTTCGATGTCCCATCGCCAGCAGCAGATAGACCAGCACTACCGTAATGGTAACTCCAGCCAGAAAGTTAACGGTTGAGCTTAACAGGTAACTGGTCACCGGCGGTTGCTGAATTGAAACTTTGACCACATCGTCTTTTTCTTTTCCCGCAGCTATCTCAGAAACCTGGGTAGAGGCTTGATCGATTTTATCAACCGGGTCGATGATGAAGCGTAATTTCTGTTCTGCTTTTCTGAAGGTTGCTGGAGCACTCGATAGCCAGTCTGAAACCGGTGCTGCCAGAAAATAGCTGGCCAGACCGATGGTAAACGTGAGGGAGAGTACCACTATCGCCGCAGAAAGTGATTCAGGGATGGGAAAGACACGGGTCAGAAAACGTACCAACGGTGCTAAGAGAAAGAACAGCACAATCGCCAGGGCGATAGGAATGAAAATAGCTCGGGCAAAATACAAGGCATGAACCACGCCCAGGGTCGCGAGAATGGCCAGTGAAATTCGACCATAAGAGTGACTCTCTACCTTGTCTTTCAAGAGAGCAGCCGACACTGCCTGCTCTTCTCTGATCTGCTCCTGTTTTTCAGAAGACGAAAGCTCAGCATCCGGCTCATCACCGGTTTGAGCTTCCTGGCTGGGATTCTGGCTATCGGATTCGTTCGACGATGTAATCAGGGACACGGGTGATGCTCCTTACTGGCAACTATCAAAGCAGAGAACTCGCTCCCTGAGGGACTGATTTTTCTTACCAGGGCTTTAACTTCCATCCCACAATAAATCCGATTCCAAAACACCATAGCGCAGCCGTTCCCGGATTCTGTTGTGCGTAAGTGGAAACATACTCGACCAGATCATCAACGGGTTTCAACTGGTCGTATTGCTCTGCAGAAGCCGCCGCAGTTTCAGTCGGTCGCCCTGTCGCCTGAGGGTTTCGTGAAGAGCTTGTGTGCATATTCATCATTGATTTCCTTTCAAATTTATATATTGAGATCAATCTCATTTTTATTGAAACGTCTTTCGACGGTTACGATGTTTATCAGAGACAATTGCTTTAATCCAATGGATATTACTGCGTAATTCCGTACCGGATCGCTTTAAAATACGTAAGCTTTTCCTGAAACCTTTCCAGGAGATAAACAGAAATATGCTGGCAATACACAAGCCCAGAACTGCCACTGTCAGCATGGAAGAGGCCAGAGTCAGTTCAAAAACATTGCTTATCCACCAGGCGCAAGCCAGCAGTAAAACCGGGAATGCGCCAATACACAATCCAATGCCCAGTGCCAGAAAGACGGTCGGAGCAAATGATTCTCGTACCGCGTCCCGCGTATCGACTGCAAGAAGCTCGACCTGCAGTTCACTCAGTGCCAGCAGATCGGCTCCGAGATCTCCCAGGTCTCCTCGCATGTCTGGCTTGTAATCTGCCTGGGTCGTACCATTTTGACCGATCATCGTTTCACCCACCATCCTGCAAATAGTCCTGTGAGCAGACTGAGCTTCAAAGCCTCGCCGGGATGATCGCAAATCTGCTCACGTAATTGTTCTTTGATCTTTGTAAGTATTGAAACAGGGCTTACTTCATCCTGCTGTGCTTGAGCCTGAGAAACCCTTTCGCTTCTCCTCTGGTGTGGATTTTTTTCAATCTGCATGTGATATGGACTCATTTGATTAAAATCTCCGGTCGAGATGATTTTCGTACGGATTGGATGAAGTGGGACCAGTGCTGTCGGAAGCCCCTGTGGCACCAGATTCCTTCCTGCTCCCCTGATCCTGATTCAGAATTGATGTCAAATGCTGAGCCACCTGAGCGGCAGCAGCCCGCATCGCCAAACCCGACAAAAATGTAAACGCTGTCTTGACAACTCCTGCTTTTACTGAATCCTCATCTTCTTCCTGATTGACTACCAGACGCTTCTTTTTCGCCAGTTTTAACAATTCGTCGGTGTAGGGATTACTTACCTTCAGCTTTCTGGGAACAATCAAAAAACCCAAGGCAGCTGCCGCCCCGACGCAAGCCCAGGGATAATGTCTGATATAGTAATGCCAGTCTGTCAGTGCCGAGGCAGACTGTCTTATCTGGCTTACATCATCATCCAGTTCGCAGCGAATTTCATACATCTCACGACGTATCTCATTTGCTCGATTGTCTTGAGGCTGACTGGCCACTGTTTCGGCTCCTGTCTGATATTTCACTTGTTCAGGTTCAATGCTACTCTATCGAATGCAATTCCATTCTGATGGTCTTCGTGTGATCGACATCAGGAACGAAAATGCTTTTTCAGAGAGGCGGGAACAATTTCAGACAGTGATTCTCTCACGCTGTTCCCCACTCGGTCCATGAAAGCCTGATCGCGAGTAAAATATCGAGACGAGCCCCGGAACAGGGAACCCAGGACCAGCCCTGCGCCAATTCCGACTCCCAGTCCAATCAGCACTGATTTGGCTGGTTCTTCCTCCACATATTGACACAGCTGTGATGATTTCGCTGCTACCGTGTCCTCTATCTGATCGTGTGAGACAGGCACAATGCGTTTATCCAGATCTTCGTATTGGTGAATCATGTTTGACTCCTTTTAAGATTCAGTATTGAGCGGGAATGAAATTCAGAATTATCGACGCCAGACCAGGCTTACAATCACACCTGCGATCAGTCCGGTACCAAAGGCTACCGCAACTGATTCGGCGGGATGCTTACGCACCGTGCGTTCTGCTTCACGATACCCTTTCTGGACTGACTCATTCATATGCTCATACTGCTCGCGAGCTGCATCCGATGCATGAGAGAATTGTTCTTTCGAATTCTTAACGGCTTCATTGAAAGTATCTCCCATCTTTCCAGCCATGGAAGAAGCCGACTGGGACAGGTTTTCAATAATGCTATCCAGCTCTTTCCGGATATCCTTGCTCGTTTCGCCAGTCTTCTGCTGGATCTTTCCCACAAGCTGATCTGTCTTACCTTCCAGCCCGTCTAGATCACTCGAATTTAGCTGGCTCCATCGTTCCTCAATGCGTCCCCGAATTTCGTTCCAGTGACCGCGAAGTTCTTCTCGAGTGGTCATCTTCCTCTCCTTACCTTAATTAGTGGGATTGATTATCTGATATTTAAAAACGCAGAGCGTTATTAGTATTGATTCGCAAGTCGTATGCCACTTTGAATATTCACTCCCCTGCAGTTGAATAAAACCAGACGCAACCATCAGAAAAACCCTTTAATCATTGCATGAAAATCATTATTGAATGGCTGAGAGACATTCAGAATACCCGCAGTTAAGACCCGTACAGTTGCTGTTGAAACGGTCGCCAGTGTGCCAGACTGACTCCCTTTCGATCAAAATGCCCCTTCTGTATTAAAAAATTACTGCCTGCACCGGGAACGGGACCTGACACATGGACATTTCAACAGATCACCACACCCGGGTTTCTCTTCGAAAGCTTTCATCCAAATTTGTTCTGGAGAGTCAACCCTGACAACAGGTTACTAATCCAGGCTGATTTCAGATCTCATTTTCCAGCCAGAGAAATCATTGGAATTGGAATACGATATGCACCTTCTTTCCCAGCGTAGAAAATGATCAGATCCACACCTCACACTTTGATCTGACACTCATTGGCGGGCCGCTGTCATGTGGTGTCTTTCTGAGATTTGACTCTCTCCAATTACCTATTCTGACATGCCCGACGACTTCAATTGATGAATGAGGCTCTTGAAGCAGGTGTCATGCGATAACTGAGGAGGATCTGCAATGACCGGCAAAATGGACTGTTATGGCCTATCCCGTAGTGGCTCCCGATATGAAATCAACCAGGACCAGTTTCTGATTGCGGATCTGGAAAAATCGATGCGGGTCCACTGCAGCAGCCTGAGCCTGGATGAAAACTCCAGGCTCTATGGGAACTCCCAGGCTAAACTGATGATGGTGGCAGACGGAGTGGGTCGTTCTAATTCAGGGGATCTGGCAAGTCGCCTGGTGACAGACTGCATTTCCCGATACCTGTTGAATGAGATGGAATGGTTTCTGCATTACAATGAGGATACCGATGCAGAATTGTATCGAGAATTCTTAAATGCCTTTGAACTTTGCCAGGAGCGACTGGAGGATGATATTCAGGAACATCCTGAACGTTCCGGAATGGAGACCACATTAACCCTGGCCTATCTGGTCTGGCCTCAGTTGTATCTGGTTCACACTGGGCACAGTCGCTGCTATCTGTTTCGCAACTCCCACCTGCATCAGTTAACGAGAGATCACAATTTTGCAGAACAACTGGTAACCAGCGGCGCATTAGATGTCGATGAAGTTCCGGAAATCTGGCAGGAACTCCTGGTAAATTCTATCGGAGGTAACGGAGACAGTAATTTAAATCCCGAAATTGTCAAAACAGAAGTTCGCGTTGGAGACACTTTGCTGTTATGTACCGATGGCTTAACCAGACAGGTTCCTGATCTGATTCTCTCCGAAATTCTCAGCCAGAACCGGATGGCCGATGAAACCTGTATCCGTCTCATCAATCAGGCAATCGATCAGGGAGGGACAGACAATATCACAGCCGTGGTTGCCAGGTTTCTGGATCTCGGAGATCAGGACGTTTTGCTGGCTGATTCCCTGGAAGCAGATACCGGTACTTCAGAAGATCCTGCTTCTCAGGAAAAAGAAAACTCCCCAAAACCGGATCACAATAATAATGATCGAGATAAACAACACGACAAGGCCATATAATCGAAGTGTTGTACAAACTGCTTGTTTTACATTCTAATTTTCTTAAAGCAGTTCCGTCACCAGCTGCAATAAGCACGTAGAGAAGATCAGTCCTCTCAATAAGCCGTTGCATAAGATTGAGATCAGTCGGTCGAGATTCTGTGAAATTCACACATGAACAGCACGGCTTGTCGAGATTGCAGGCAATCGGTTACAATCGTCCCTGAATGCTCCGGCGTGGTCCGGATCCTGATCTCGATTCATGAAATTGATGCACCATAGACGGGGAGAGTTGTTGATTGTGTGATGAGCAAGAAGACCCTGAGATCTTTCTCAACCGGCTACAAGCGAATCCGGAAGGGGTGCTTGCAGACGAATATAACCGCTACCGGGAACGATTGTGGCGGATCGTTAATTTTCGTCTGGATACACGCCTGCTGGGTCGTGTTGATGCGGATGACATACTGCAGGAAGCATATCTTGATGCCTCCACGCGAATTGGACATTATCTGAATGACCCGGCTACCACATTCTTCATCTGGCTCCGAACCATTGTCGGACAGACTCTGATTGACGTCCATCGACGACATCTGGGGGCGCAAAAACGGGATGTGCGGCGTGAAGCCAATGCCAGGCGTCGTGTTTTCTCAGCCTCGACTTCTTTTCAGATTGCCAATGTCCTTCTGGGTGATATGACATCTCCCAGTCAGGCGGCCCTCAAGGAAGAACTGGCCATTCAACTGCGTGAAGCACTCGAATCATTAAATGAGATTGATCGGGAAATTCTGGTCTTGAGACATTTCGAAGAACTGTCCAACCTCGAGGCTTCCGAAGTTCTGGAAATCGAACCCAAAACTGCCAGTATGCGATATTTTCGGGCCCTGACCAGATTACGCTCCATTCTGGTTCAGATCCCCGGTATTATAGATTAACCAGTCTTCTCTGAAGTGCATTTCTTCACAGAGCGAAATCGCCAGGACCAAAGTGAATGTCATCTCCCGATTCACCTCAATCGATCAAAAATCTGACTCCTCCGGAAACCACCGATCTGGACCGGGTCGCTGACGAATTCATCGCAAAAATTCGCCAGGGTGAAAAGCCGACCATCCCGGAATATGTAAACCGTTATCCGGAACTCGCCAGTGAAATCGAAGAGTTTTTTCCCGCCATCTTAGCCCTGGAAGGTGGGAAATATACCGCACAAACTCCTGGCAAAGTCTCCCTGGGAGCCAGCGCACCAGAACAACTGGGTGATTTTAAGATTGTCCGGGAAATCGGTCGTGGCGGCATGGGCGTCGTCTACGAAGCAATCCAGGAATCACTCAATCGTCGTGTGGCTTTGAAACTGCTGCCACGACATTCGCTGCTTGATGACAAACAACTGAAACGATTCCGCAGAGAAGCGGAGCTGACGGCTTCACTGCATCATACGAATATTGTTCCGGTATTCGGGGTGGGTGAAAACGGCAATTTCCACTATTACGTCATGCAGTTGATTGAAGGCCTCGGACTGGATGAACTGACACAGAAACTCGTTGCAACTGCTGCAAATACAGACCTCAAAAGCCAGACTATCAAGCCTGGTTCACAGACCCATACCAGCACTGACATTTCTACTGCGTTGGATGAAACTGTTGAGTTCCAGCGATCCGAAATTTCGGAGGTCGCAGGTCAGAGCTCAGCAGACTTCGCAAAGTTTGTCTCAACACCTGCTAAGATTGCTGAACTGGGAATTCAGGCGGCCAATGCTCTGCAATACGCACACGATCGGGGTATCCTGCATCGCGATATTAAACCAGGAAATCTGCTGCTCGACCGCGAGGGCCTGTTGTGTATCACCGATTTCGGGCTGGCACGCGCCGCCGAACAGAGCGACCTCAGTAAGTCGACTGACATCGTGGGAACGCTGGGATATATGGCTCCGGAAATGTTTCGGGGAGAAACCTGCCGCCAGAGTGATATTTATGGACTGGGAATTACGCTCTATGAACTTCTAACGAAACAGTATGCGATTGAGCGAACCAGTCGGCACGTCATGATTGAACAAATCACTCATGGCACGATCCCCTCTCTGAGGCGAATCAATCCACGAATTCCCCGCGATCTGGAAACCATTATTCTCAAAGCGATCGCCCCTGATACGAAACACCGGTATCAGTCAGCCAGTGAACTTGCCAGCGACCTGCATCGCTTTCTGGAGAATCGCCCCATCCGGGCGAAACGGGTTTCCCTTCTCGAATCTCTGTGGCGCTGGAGCTGCCGCAATCCTGCAGTTGCATCTCTATCCGGACTGGCTCTGCTGCTGATGCTGGCTCTGGGAATTTCCCTGGCAGTGGGATTTGAAAGAGAGCGGCGGGAACGAAAGCGAGCGGAATCAACGGCTCAACTGGCAACGAATGCCCTGGATCGTCTCTTCGACCGCTTTGTCCCTGCGCGCCTGCATACAACCGAGGTTTCCGGAGCCGGGGATGGCTATGCAGAGCCGATACTGTCCCGTGAATCAGCAGACCTGCTGGCGGGCATGGTCCAGTTCTATGAACAGCTGGCAGAATCGACGGGGGAACAGGAAGAGTTCCAGAACAAAGCCGCAAACGCACAACGGAAGGTCGGTGATATTCATCGTCGGCTGGGAGACTTCAGTTCTGCCCTGGCTTCATATCAGAAATCACTTCACCTCTATCAACAAAACACCGGGGAAGCGAACGCACTGATCATTGCCACTTTATATAATGAAATCGGGCGAATTTACCGCTATCTGGGCCAACAGAATGAAGCGACACTTGCTCATAAGCGAGCAGAAAAACTCTTAGAGGCAACGCTTGTTGCCGACCAGGAACAGAATGATCTGCAATTTGAACTCGCACGAACCTTTTTTCTGAAGGTCATCCAGCTTCGACCCGATCAATTAGGAAACGCGATTTCGGAAATCGAACGGCCTTCCCCGCCAGACGGATCCATGCCAGCAGCAGAGGACCGAATTCAGCTCCAGCAGGCCATCGACATTCTTGAAAATCTGAGTAAATCAGATCAGACCAATCCGGAATATCGCTATCTGCTTGCGCTTTGCCTGCAGGAACAGCTTCCCGCCGAGTATGTACGATCAACACAAGATCAGGGCAAACAGGCGCGCGCGCTGGAAATCCTGGAAACCCTGGTTGAAGAGCATCCCCATGTCGCAGATTACCGTCAGGCTGTTGTGAAATCTTATGAGCGAATTGATATCAGACGTGTGAATCCGGAAGAAATCGATGAGAATGTCATCGGACGGCTGGAACAGGCCATCCAGCATGCCAGCCGTCTCGTCTCTGATTACCCCACCATTCCGGAATACAAAATTTCTCTGATCCATGCGCATAACAAGCTGGCCCATGGCCTCGATAAAATGACCAGGCTGTCAGGAGCATCTAACGAAATCCGTACGCGCCACGATACTGCTGAACTCTCGCTTAGAACGGCTCTCAGGTTACAGAAAGAACTGACCCTTCAGTTCCCGGAAGCACCAGAACACCGCCTCTGGATGGCCAAGTTTGAAGCCGGACTGGCTGAAATCCTCTATAAAAAAGGGAGCGAAACCGAAGCCATCAGCCTTCTCAAAAGTGCGATAAATATACTCCAGCTCGAATTGAAAACGGACCCCCACTCCTACCCTGTGTATCGTGAGCTTTCAGGTGCCACAGAAGGGCTGGCCCGCATCTATCATCATGTCGGCAACGAGGTTGAAAGTTGGATCATGTGGGACCAGTACGATCAGCTCATGGAAGATTTCAAGCAGAAGTTCCCTCATGCAGCATTACCCATGTCCGATGAATCTCATTCATCGCGGCACGGTGGTCTCCATCCGTTGCAACACAGACGTCCTCACCGCGGCCCCAACAGACCTGGTCCTCCTCGCTTTTGAAAATTCAGGACTCCCTCCCAGCCAATCGAATGAGTTACTGAATGTCATTTTTCCTGAAGACAGACCATTTACCGCGTCCCTTCCAATCAGACTTCACATGGTTTTTAAAGTCATGACCGTTCAGAAAACGGACCAGGTTGATACTCAGTTCGTCAGCCGACTGAAATCGATCCTGCCTCGAACTGGCCAGACATCTGGAAATAATATTTTCCAGCGCAGAGGGAATCTCGCTGACAATTTCACACGGACGGGTATATCTCCCCTTCAGAATCTGCTCGATCAGCGCGCCGGAGTTCGCTGCCTGGAATGCCGGCGTGAGCGTAGCGAGTTCGTACAGAACACATCCCAGAGAATAGAGGTCACTGATTTTACCCATTTCCCCCTGAATCCGTTCCGGAGACTGGTACTGCAGAGTCGGGACACGTTGCTGCTTAAGTGTGCCCTCCAGTTGTTGTGGTAAACTGAAACCTGTCAGCCAGCAGTGTCCTTCCCGGTTCACAATCAGATGAGCGGGCCTCAAATCACAGTGTAACTTACCCCGTCTATGAGCAAAACGCAGAGCATTGGCAGCTTGTAGTCCCAGACGGGCAACCGACCGCCAGTAGTTCTGCCTGAAAGAATTCACGACCTGAGTAAGCTGTTCCTGGTACAGGTAACCCGTCTGGGATTCGAATTGGTCAGAGCCCCCTGCCCCTGCCTGTTTACAGCCCAGGCCTTGTAAAACCTGATCCAGACTGATCCCGGAAACCAGTTGCATCACCGTGTAAGTATACCCCTGGTCTTTCTCAATGCTGTCAACCGAAACAATATTGGGATGTCTCGATTGAAACACCAGGCGCGACTCGCATAGAAAACGGTCTCGCCAGCGAGGAGAACATTCCGATTTCCAGGGAAACAGTCTAATCGCCACACTGCGCTGCTGAGGCCCCTGCTCCGCGGAGTAGATGATTGAAGTACGAGTTCGGCTGATTTCTTTCAAGATCCGACAGTTCCCCAAATGACGGTTCTCGAAATCTGCTGGAACCTGTTTTCTCAACCTGGTAAATTCCTGATTCGTTTTCCACTCCTCCATCGCGATCAGAACAGGAAAACTTTCGCGGATTTCGTCAGCATATTCCGGACAGGAATTCACATATGCTTTTATGGAGGGATTGAGCCAGCGGCGATGTTCTTCCAGAAACCGGGAAGCCATTACCTCAAGTGTCATGCGCTCGGAAGCGATTCCCGGCTGTTCGATAATCCCAGATGATGACTCAGAACTCATGTTGGCCCCTCAAGGAATTCTGAAGTCAGCCGGCTTGTGTCCTGTTGACTATCGCTGGTTCGACCTTCTTCCCGCTTCAACCGTCTCGAAAAGCTTACTGACTTATTGACAACCGGTTTTTCAATGACAGTCAGTCTTCAGTTCAATCGGAGCATGGGGAAGGAGCTCGTATTACAACAGTTTCAGCAGATCGGACAACACAGACGCCTGAGCTGACTTCACACGGTTCCATCTGGTTTCATCCGTAGGATTGACGATCTACGTTCGCTGGAAGGCTGGTAATCATCAGATGGGCCCGCATTTCTATAACGAAAGCAGTTTCCGGAAAGCTACCGCCAATTTCATTGATTTTTCATAAAGAAATTCGAGTGAGCAATTTTGAACCAGGTATCAGCTGCGATCTCTTGAGGGATGCCTTACTCCATGTCCAGCTCTTTGTATCGTGCTTCTTTATCCAAGACAGTGCCCCAGACCCGGTTGGAAGCCTGATGCCGTGAAGGACCGAAAGTAATGATCGGGCCGATCCCCAGATCCAGACCATTAATCTGTTCCAGCGCATTGATCAGATTTTCTGTCGTGAGGGGTTTGCCTGATTTCTCCAGTACCTTGAAGCCTTCCACCAGGCATTCAGCCGCAAGGTAGCCTTCCAGTGAAACAAAACCCGGCCTGGAAAGGGGGTAGAACTTTTTCATGGCATTACGATACCGTAACACGCCGGTGGCACTCGAAAGATAGTAGGGTACCACCTGGGTCACAATCACTTTTTCTGCATACTGAGAACCCATTTCTTTAAACTGCTGGGCCAGCAGTTCGCTCCCGACAAAGGATACCGCGGCAGTTTGAATATTCAGATTACTATCTTTAATTTTCTGTACCATTAATGCTGCCGGTTTATAAGTGGCCACCATGATCAAGGCTTCGATTCGGTCCTGGTTCTGTTCAATCTGTTTGAAAGCATCTGTAATCTGCGTGGTGTTTCGCTCATAACCAACCCGGATAATATTTTCCGGCTGGATTTTATATTTTTCCAGTGCTTTCGCCACACCTGCAAAACCATCATCGCCGAAGGAATCATTTTGAGCGAATACAGCAATTTTCTCAGGTGCGATGCGTTTCTTTTCAACAAAATAATTAACCATTGCTGCGGTTTCATCAGCATAACTGGCACGGAGATTGAATACATAGCGATCGGGGGGATCACGTCGCAGGCTCTGCGCTCCTGTGAAGGGTGCAAAGAACAGATGCTGATTCTCGTTGGCATAAGGCACGGTCGCCTGGGCAGTCGGAGTGCCGACATTCCCAATCACGGCAAACACTTTTTCCTTTTCGAACAGTGTTTGCATGTTCTCCAGGGCCTGGTCCGGCTCATACCCGTCATCTTTCACAACCAGTTCAATCTGACGCCCACCGATACCGCCCGCTTCGTTGATCGATTTAAAACAGGCCTGCATCCCCATGACCATATTGGTTCCCAGTTCCTTGTTGGCACCGGTCATGGCGGTTGAAGTCGCCAGAATGATTTTATCTTTCGTAATTCCCTGCGCGACAGATCCCGCCTGTTGTTTCGGAGCAGCCGGCCCCGTCGCATTCTCGCGGGGACCGTTGTTCCAGTAATAGTAAGGCACCAGCGTTAATAACAGAAAGGTCACCAGAAAAATGATCGTGCTAAACACCGTCCCCCGCCAGGGTGCAGCAGACGGAGCGGGTACCGCTTCGCCTTCCAGTTCTTCCCGGCTCAGAATCTTTGTGTCATCATATTTTTCTGCACTGGCAGTGACCGCTTTCAGATCCAGCAGCATTTCTCTGGCAGACTGATACCGGTCTTCCGGATTTTTTGCCATCGACTTACTGACAATGGAAGCACATTTATCGGGAATACTCGAATTCACATCACGGGGATCAAGAATGTCGGCATGACAATGGGCATACATGATCTGCACAATGCTGCCAGCATCCTCATAGGGATGATCGCCTGTCAGCAGTGTGTAATACGTAGCCCCCAGAGAATAGATATCACTCCGCATATCGACGGGTTTGGATTCACATTGTTCGGGACTCATGAAGTAAGGCGTCCCGATCAGCTGGCCATCCTGGGTCAGCTGCATCGACTGTTGAATGATGCGTTTCGCCAGACCAAAATCAGCAACCTTGATCGTGCCATGTGCCGACTGCAACAGATTTCCCGGCTTGATATCACGGTGCACCAGTCCGGAGGCATGGGCCACCATCAAGCCTTCACAGGCATCCGCGATAATGCGTGAAGCCTCCAGAGGGGAATAAGGCCCGATCGATTCCAGATGGTCATCAGTACTGCCACCTGTCATCAGCTCCATCACAATATAATTGACATCCCCCTCCTGGCCGATTTCGTGAATCGAAACCACGTGAGGATGCGTTAAGCGACCGGCGGCTTTTGCCTCTGCCAGAAATCGATCCAGCATCATTTTATCTGAAGCCAGTTCGGCTGGCAGCAGTTTGATGGCGACGTCACGTTCGATCGTTGAGTCATGTGCTTTATAAACGACTCCCATCCCTCCCTGTCCCAGGAGACCGGTAATCGTATATTTGCCCAGTTTTTTTCCGATCCAGGCCGCAGCTTTCTCGGCGGAAGGTCCTTCCAGATGAGGGGCAGACTTGCCGGTGATACTGTCACCGCCAATCATGGTTTTGTCGATCTCTTTGATGTTAAGCGGTGGAACTTCATCCACCGTTTCTTCCTGCGCAGGGTCGACGGGGGGAAATTCATCGACGGTTTCTTCACCATCTACAGGATCTTGATAACCTTTGTCCGACACGGGTCAGTTTCCAGAATTCGATCGTCTCAATCGGGTAGTATTTCAGCCCCGGAATGCAGGATTCCAGCCAGGCAGCTTTAAATTTAGTGAAATACTTATTGATCTCAACGCCCAGTGCTCTCTTGAACATATCGTAATGACGTCGAAATTGAAATGAGACTTTTAGAGATATACAAAATCATCGTTCATAAAATAATTTACGCAATCGTTTTTTTTTAAACTCGCCAGAATATTCATGAAAATTCAATAAGAACAGGGAATGTACCCACTCGTTCCACTTATCTACATCCAATAACGGCAGAACGTTGGAGTTGACACCTGTTTTTCGTCGATTATTTTCAGAACGAGCAGAGTTTTTCCTGTACCGGAAACAGGGATCTCGGAGACTGTAGAATCAGAATAACTGGCATAAAAGATTCGATTCGAGTTGTACTTCGAGCCAGTTTCTTTCGCTTCAAGGCAGTCATGCTTCTTGAGAAACATCAGTCAATCTTTATTGACTGGCAACCCGCAGACGAACCGTCTTCAGGTCCAGCAGCGCCTGGTTGATTTTACCATCACTGCGAACCGTCAGTCGTGTCTTACCACTGGGAATATCAATCGTCCCGAGTTTACGGCTTTGATAAATGTCCCAACTGCCCGTGGCGGTTACAGTCCAGGTCAATCGCTGATCTGCGACTTCCATCTGCATCAGATTGCCAGCGACTCCCTGGGGGCAGGCATATTCCAGGTAGACATCATATTTGCCGGACTTCGGCACATCCATTGTCCACACGGCCCGGTCATTTTCACTCTGCCAGTATCCCAGATTTTTGTACTTGTTTTCGTACTTCAAAGTTTGCCCATAAATCTCAGCCAGTTGTGGTGTTAAAAAGTAGTCTCCCCTCAGTGCTTCCGCTTCCACTACAGCCGGTTCGTTGCCCTTAAACGTCTTGCGGGGTAATTCCGTGGCATTCAGATAGGCAATCACATCAGCCAGATCCTGCAGAGTCATGTCTTTTTCCAATCCTTCCGGCATCAGTGATTTTCCAGTACTGAGCAGTTCCTCCAGATCATGACGCAACAGCGTTTTTGTTTTGCCATCATTCTGAATCAGCGTAATACTCTCCCCGCTTTCTCCTGCCAGCAACCCATTAAATGTCAGCCCGTTGACGGTGACCGCCAGATAGCTCACATATTTATTTTCTATCGCCCGGTTCGGATCCAGAATCGCGGTGATCAACGCGCGCTGAGACTTATCAGTCAATGCCGACAAATCCGGGCCGATAGGCTTGCCTTCCTGATTCAGTTGATGACAGACCGAACAACGTTTGACAAATATCTGATGTCCCGCCTCGGCATTTCCTTTGAGCTCCAGCACTTTTGAATACTCTTCCACAACCTTCACGCGATCCGAGTTCAGTGAGGAAGCCAGCAGCTGTTCTGCCTGTTTACGGACCTGATTGTCTTTGCTGCTTAACAGGAGTTGACGACTCGATGCATCGATCTCGGCAGGAAGTATTGTTTTCTGTTCGAGTGCGGTTAACACGGACTGGCTCCAGGCACTGCGACTCAACAGGGCATTCAAGACATCGGTGCGTAACACGGGACCAAAGCTTTTCCAGCGGCTCAGCAGAATCTCCGGCGTTTGCTGATTCCCGAATTGCGTCAGCGCGACAACCGCGGCGCTCTGAAGTTCCCGTGAGTTCCGGGGAGAAAGCAGATCGGACAGCAGTTCCAAATCTTCATCGCGATGCGCAAATCCACGCCCCAGCATCGGGACTACCCGTTGACGCTGTTGCACTGAAGCAGATTCATCTGCAGCGAGAGTGCGCGCTGCTGCGAACAGCGGTTTGATTTGATCGAGTGTCTGCTGCAATTGTGGACTGGATTTCTGATAAAATTGAGGCAGAGACAGATTGCGACGTCCCAGCGATTGCAGCAGAGTAGAGATGGCCTGGAACTGCCACGGCTCAAAGGATTTCCCGGCAGTCCGCTTGGCGGCGACATCATAAATATACTTCAGCGTCTCCTGATTATTCTCCGCAACCGCCATCGCCACAAGAGCATTAAAGCTCTCTGCGGGAGGCTGTTTGCCATTCAGTTCTTGAAAGAGCGCGATGGTGAAGGAATCCAGATGGGCTCCAACCGAACTCAAGACCGCTGTCCGCAGGTAAGCATCCCGGTCATGCTGTAGCGCCAGTTGTGCCAGAGCAACTCCCGCTTCCGGTGAATTCCATTCTCCCAGAGAATAAGCTAGCTGCATTTGAACCTGGGCATCCGGATCATTCACCATGCTGAGCAACTTCGATCCTATCTCGGGAGTCTCATTGACGAAAGCTTCCCCAATTCGAATCGCATGGCGGCGTACCCCCGGATGTGAGTCCGATAAAGCAGCGAGCACTTCTTCCGCGGTCACTTCACCTAAACCATCCAGCACACACAGTGCATGCATCCGGGCCGTCGCTGCTTTGCCGTTGAATACCATCCTCTTCAAATCTGGTGCTGCCGCATTCTGCTTCCGACTGACGAGCCATTGATGGGCCATGTCGCGCTGCGTCCCGTTGGGACTCTCCAGCACCTGTACCAGTTCGAAATCTGACAACTGATCCAGGCGGGGAACTGAACGTAACGGAGTCTCATCTTTTACGATTCGATAGATTCTCCCCTGCTCTTTCCCGGCACGCAGATCCAGCTTTTCCTGCATTTCCTGTGGAATCCACTGGGGGTGCTCAATCACATGGCGATACATGTCTGCCACCCAGAGTGCCCCGTCAGGGCCAGTGCGTACCATTGTGGGGCGAAACCAGTTATCCGTCGAAGACATGAACTCCGAATCCTGCTCATTCTCTGCCCGCCGGCTGGTGAAAGTGGTCCCTTGGGGAGTGACAATTTCCCGATGCACCAGATTATGAACCGGTTCGCAGATAAACGAATTGCCGACGATTTCGGGGCCCAGTATTTCATCCCGATAAAAACAGAGTCCACATGCCGAGGTGATGCGATTGACTTTATTATAATCATTAAAGCGTTCCTGAGTCCGACTGACAGGAAATATAGTCGCTGCACCTGGCCGGTTGGAAATCTGGACTTTCGCATCGGGGGCAATGAGACTTTGATTCCGTCGGAGATAGTGATCTGTCAGTGCATAATGAAACGCAGGATTACTGTTGTTGCTGCCGAACCAGTTGCCCCAGTCATCGCGTTCCCGACCAAACTGAGTCTGTCCCGACTGCGGGTCCATCAGGCCGCTCTCCGGTCTGACGCGTAAATCCCGACGCCCCAATGTCAGTTTCTCTCCCGTTTTGACCGAGAGCAGATCACCGCCGGAATCACCATTGGCCAGATAAATCCAGTTATCCAGTCCCCAGCGCAGGCCATTGACACGATGCTGCTGGTTCCCTTCTCCAAAGCCGGTATACAGCGATTCGCGCAGATCCGCTTTGCCGTCTCCGTCGGTATCTTCCGCATAAAACACTTCCGGGGCCGTCGTCACAATCACCCCGTTGCGCCAGGACATGACACCGGTAGGATATCCCAGTCCCTCTAAAAACAAAGTCGATTTGTCATACGTACCATCACCGTCGGTGTCTTCCAGATAGCGAACCCGTCCGGCGAATTTTCCGGACTCATCCACCCCCAATGGATAGTCAGCCATCTCTGTTACCCAGAGTTTCCCATCTGGTCCCCAGTCGAAGGCAACCGGGTCCTGCACCAGAGGTTCGGCGGCAACCAGCTCCACATGAAATCCCGGTTTGACTTGAATGCTTTCCAGCGCCGCCGAAGGAGATTTGGGTTGCGGTCCCTGTAACTCCATCAGTTCTGCAAACGATTTACCGGCGACGAGATGTTTCAGTTTGACTGTGTCTTCATTTTGAACCCAGAGATGTTTTGAATGAAACCAGGCGCCATTATTCGTGCCATTACGGGAAATGGCGGGGACTTCGCCGGCCCCCATTCTCTGCTTTTCAAACAGCGTCTTCCAGCCTTCCTCAAGTGATTTAAACAGATGCAGCGAATAGCGACTTTCATTGGAAAACAGAGCGTCATCCAAACCATCTTCATTGATATCGACAAACCGCAGGCCGGCGTCACGACCTTTCGCATCGACGATCAGAGCATCTGCGGGAAGGGACCAGGAAAGCTGCTGCCATTCTGAATTCTGCTCGGACCACATATAAACAGCCTGCCGATCTGGATTTGAGATGATCAGTTCGCATCGACCATCGTGGTTCAAATCGCGCAGGCGGAGCCCCTGATCGATACCCGAATTGAGAATGAACAGAGATTCGTCGCCCGCAGGTAAACCGGCCAGAAGCGAACTGTCTTCGATCCAGTTTTTGCCGTCATAACGCCAGGCGCTGGATTCCTCAGGAGTCAGCGTGAACAGCACCACCTGGTCATTCATAATTCCAAAGCGACTGCGAATGGACTGGGTTCCGTTCGCAGCAGGCTTTGAGACCAGTTGTGTCGGAAATGCACTTTCCTCCCAGTTTTCCTGATCCGGATTCCAGATGCGGGTTTTCTGCACACTCTGATTACCGATCACGACATCCATAAAACCGTCGCCGTTCAAGTCCAGCAGTCTCACGCCATTGTCAGCCCCCTGCTGATTTCGCAGGGGCTGTCCGGCCAGCAGGTGCTGGTTCATGCGGTCGAGGACTTCACGAAACGAGAGAAACTGCACCGCGGCTCCATGTTTCTCGGTCGCGTGATCGATCAATTTGATGACCTGCTCGTTACTGATCCAGCCATGCGGATGGAAGACCAGATTGAACGTTCCCTGCTTGACAACAGTCGCATCGAGTACGGCGGTCCAGTCACGCACCGTCAGCGGGTTCATCGGCTTCTGGCGATGCTGGGCAGACCAGTCACTGGGAGTCACACAGGAGAACTCCCAGCACAGTCGCGAAATGGGGTACGGATAGGGATAGTCAAAAATCGTATTCACAAAACCCCGATCGACGGGCACATACTTTTCAATCCGCCCCTGTCCATCCGGATCGACAACATACTCCTTCGGAATTTTCGGATCTTTGTCTGTGAAGACCTGAAAAACCGAAGTGTCAATCTGCAGAAAGTTTCCCTGGGGAGACCGACTGTTGAAGATCTCGGTAAAAAAACGGGGACTGACGGTATTGAGCGAATCACAACAGGGCATGCGATAGGCAACTGGTCGGCTACCTGGGATCTCGTTCAACAGATCAACACAGCGATCCACCGTCCCTTTGGCTTTCTCAAAATCGCGATCTTTTAAGAGTGGACAGGGATGATCATAAGTGTGCACTTCAATGCTGACCCCTTCCTGTATCCATTTCTGCAGATGGGGATCAGCTGGATCAACTCGGCAGGTCATGATACTGACACCCGCGTTCCCGTTGATTTCTTTGAGTCGCTCCAGAATCGGCCGCAGATAGGTTTCGTATTTCTGAATATCCCGCATGTCATCAATGGCGAGTACACAGACCGCTTTGACAGTGGGATCTCCATACCACTGGGGTGTTGTCAGCCTGGGAAAATCCCGCGAAACGTAATAGGGATCATCCTGATCCAGGTAAACCAGCCGATTACCGGTTTCGACGGTTTTCTCTGCTGCCCGCAGCGAGTAAGGAAGAAAAAACAGACAGTTCAATATCAGAATCGCGAGTCTCCGAATTCGATTCCGGTTCGAACAGGCGGATTGAAAAACATCTGTGACTGACAGAAGCATCTGCAATTCTCCGGTATGTAGTAGATTGCCAGACTGAGTTATGAACCTGGTTTCCGATGAGTTTTCCGAAAACACTCTTCCTTTGAGTCTGGCTGTCTCATTACGGCATGTCAACCAATCCACCAGAATATTGCATACAATTTACCTCACATCGATATTTTCCCAGAAATCCCGCCAATTTGACAGAAAACCAACCACATGCACAATTAGAACCTGTTTTCATATCATTTCATGAGAATGGCTGGTATCGAATGTGCTCCATCAGAATTGCAATATTGTTCACAATTAAACAGAATAGGGAACTCCTACTGATATCAGAGCATCACCCCGTCTGAAATGAACCAGGTACCACCATGCCCCAGATCGAGTCAACCGCGAACCAGAGCCAGGACATCGTCGAGCAATTACGGATGGAGATCATCACGGGACGCCTGGAAGAAGGCATGCCTTTAAGAGAAGTCAGTTTAGCAGAGCGGTTCCAGGTGAGCCGCGCCCCCATTCGCGAGGCACTCAAGCAACTGGCTCATGAAGGAATGGTAGAATCCAAGCCCAACTGCGGCATGCGCGTGGCGCCTGCGTCTTCGGAATCCATGCAGGAACTGGTGATTCCACTCCGGCAGACCGTGGAATCGTTTGCACTCAAGTCCATCTTCGCAGAATTATCTGAAGCGGACTTTCAGGAATGGGAAACCCTTCTCGAAGAAATGAGAACCGCCTGCGAAACCCGAGACTATGCACAACTCACCGAACTCGATATCAAGTTCCATCAATCGATTGTGATGAAATCTCCTGAGCAGGGTCTGATGTCGATCTGGGTCACACTCGTCTCTCGCCTGCGCAGGCACTTCCTTGCAGGATTCCAGAAGCCCAATGATCCGATGAAAGTCTATTATGAACATGTCGCGATTGTCGCCATGTTTCGCACAGGCAAACTGGAACCATCAATGCAGGCTCTGATTTCCAATATCGATTGAAAAAGAACTCCCGCAGCCACCATACTCGAAGTGACTGCGGGAGCCCCAGGTTTCAAACTACGTGAACACAAAATATAGAATTAAAGTGAAGACATTTCTGTATAAGCATGATCCAGGGCATTTCTCAATCGCCATGCCTGTTGTGAGACACAGTTCATCTGCTGCGACTCGCTCAACGCATGTTTCATATTCATGCGAATGGTAGCAGGCATGCTGTCTGCCCCCTGGAGCACATCCTGCATCGTTTTCTGATACAGCTTTGTAGTCGCATGATAATCACCACAGTTATACAGGTTTGCTCCCTGTGCTACTGCCTGTCGGATTTTCTCGCGGGCTTCCGTAGCGCTGTACTTCTTATCGTCGGGAGGCATGATCACAGTATCAATCACATGAATCACGCCGTTGGATGCATCCAGATCAGTTACGAGAAGTTTGGCGTTATTGACTTTCGCAACCCCATCCACCACTTTAATTTTCACTGGTTTGCCCTGCAGAGTTTTAGCTTTCCCTGCTTTTAAAGCATCTTCGGAATAAACACGTCCCGCAACGACATGATATTTTAAGATCGCTGCCAGCTTGTCTTTGTTTTCCGGCTTCAACAGTGATGCAACTGTTCCTTCCGGGAGCTTCGCGAATGCTTCATCGGTAGGTGCGAACACGGTGAAAGGCCCTTGCTCAGACAGCACGCCGGCAAGTCCAGCAGCCTTGGCTGCCGCAATGAGAGTATTGAATTTCTCTGCTTCGGCTGCGGTAGTGACGATGTTTTTATCGCTGGGAAGAATCACTGAATCAATAACGTGAATGATCCCGTTGGAACACATGATATCGGTCGCTTCGACGGTTGCACCATCGACCTTGACCTGACCATCTGCAGCTGTGATGTCCACACGCTGGCCATTCAGAGTTTTAGCTCCTTTCAACTTTACCACCTGACTGGCTGGTACCTCTCCTGAAATCACGTGGTATTTCAGAATGGCGATCAGCTGATCTTTATTCTCAGGCTTCAATAAAGTTTCGACAGTGCCCGCAGGTAACTTGCTGAACGCGGCATCGGTCGGAGCAAGTACTGTAATTGGCCCCTCCCCTTGTAATGCGCCGACCAGATCGGCTGCTCCCAGGGCGGCGGCCAGCGTTTTAAAGGATCCTGCTTCGACAGCAGTTTCGACAATATCTTTCTTTTCGGCGGCTTGTATTAACGTGGCTGATAATGTGACAGCAAAGGCGGTGGCCACAGCCGCTGACTGCTTTAGTAAGCGATTCATCAAACAGACTCCTTGAGTGATTTGATACAATTGACTCGATTTCTGAGTTACTTATGAGAAACATGAGTGGCCACTACAGTTTCCAGTCTATTAATACCTTAGAGTAACGAGCCGATTTGACAACCAGCGGTTTGAGAAGAATCCTGAAATTCCCCGGCACCACATTCCAGGAAGCGACTTCTGATTAAGATCAGGTTAAGTCAAGCAGGCGCTGCAGGCATTACTGAGACAGAGGTTACTTCACGACGTTGCCTGCTGCAGGAGAGCCCGGTTTCAGTGACTTCACCGGCAGT
>NZ_CAXAVM010000102.1:0-24023 GCF_963972345.1 uncultured Gimesia sp.
ATCGTACGCCAGGCACTGCTGATCGGCGGGCGGGATGGACTGGGACGAAAGACCCGCGATGCCTCACTGCGGGGAGACGTCAAGCTGGTTGAAAATCCGGAACTGTTTCCCCTGCAGCTGATCACGCATATCAATCGCAACCGGGAAGTTTCGATCGATCTGATCTTGCCTTTCAAAACTGAACTGGCTTATCGCTGGAATTCAGAACCGTTCACGCTGCCGGAAGAGTTTGCATTCGAGGCGCTCGTCGAACACTCGGAAGCACTCTCCCGCGGGGGATTTGTCGAAGCGCTGCAGGAAGCAGGTTATTCAGGCAAGGCTGCCGAATGGAAGGATGAGTCTGACCTCCCGGAAAAGACATTGAAGCAGATTAAAGAATGGAGTTTTATCTCACAGTACACAGTCGCGCAGGACATGCATTCCGCGATCGCAGCCGAGGGAGAATCTCCCGAACGGCTGGCCATGCTGGCCCGCGCCTATGCCAACCTGGGCAGCCTGACAGAGCGTTTAATGAGCCCTGCGCATAAGGTACTCAAAGCACGGGCCCTGTTGTACGCAGAACGGTTGACAGACCGCTGTGAAGACTCTCCCTGGTCTCTGGCATATCGCGCTTATGTCAGGACATTTGTCGGCCGTCACCACAGTGCACTCGCTGATCTGAACACGATTCAATCTCAGGCTGGGGAAGGTGATGGGAAACGCCCGCTGCCGGAGTGGCTGGATCTGATCGAAGCGTACTGCCTCTACAAACCAGAGGTGCTGGAGAAAGCGACACGTGACGAAAACAGGAAATACATGGCTATCTATTTATCGGCCCTGCAGACAGATCCGGAATTAGATGCGAAACAGGCTATGTCCAGTTATGAAACTTTATTGAAACTGGAACCAGCCTGTATACGGGCGCTGGACCAGATGAACGACGTCCCCTCACTGGGCAACCTCAGCAGTGTCACGGGAGAGCGACAGTACGAGCTTTGGGAAGAACTATTTGAAAAGCTACAGGCAGGCAACCTGCCTAAAATTCCGAGAGATCACATTGACGCACATCTGGCATTCTTATTTAAGAGTAAAGCAGCACTCTCTTTCCGGGAACGGATTACCCGACAGATGAAAAGTTCTGATTCGACACAACATGAACCTTCGGCCAATGCCCTGGGACAACTGCTGCAGGAAGTCTCATATCTGCTTGTCTGCCGGAAAATGCGGTTCCTGACAGATTTCTTCAGCGTCAATCCAGACAATCAGATTGAGCTTCATGAGTCGTTAGTGGCAGGGCACCCCTATGGTCCTTACCTCAAGATCTATTCATCGATCCCGGCTGATGTCGAAGCTTCGTACAAGAACATGTTCGGCTCCTATGATCCAAATGAGCTGGAAATTTCGGTCGGCAAGCTGATCACGGACAGTTACGGTTATCTGCAATATGAAGACTACATGCAGTTGAAGGATGCCGCTGTCAATAACCTCGACCCTGTGTTCTATGACCAATTGCAATACAGTCGTTTTCTGGTCAAGCAGCGGGCTTACAGCAGAAACCTGCTGGGAGATATTGCCCGGACGATGCTGGAAATCAGCCCACATCAGCCTCAAACAATCGCCATGAATATTGACGCCAACAAGGGCTATGCAGATCAGCATCATACAGAGATTCTGGAAAAATATGGTGACAAACCAGAGATCCTGTCTGCCATGGCCAAACGACACCTGCGAGAACTAAACGATGAAAAAGCAGAGGATATCCTGCTACGCCGACTTGCTCTCACCAAAGATTATGAGACATATGCTTCACTGGCGGAACTGTATCAGCGACAAGGTGAAACAGGAAAATGGCTGGACACCCTGAAAAATGCATTGAGAGTCCCGACGGTCGGGCTGGAAAATGCCAAGATTCGCAGCAAGATTGCCTACTATCATATGGGGCGAGGTGAATGGGAACTGGCTGAACCATATGCAATGGATGCCGCCAAAACCTATTCCGCCTGGGGCCTAATCTGCGGTGCCCGCTACCACGAAGCAGTGGGTGAACTGGATGCTGCGGAAGAGTTAATGGAAGGCTGCTCCAAACGCTACGAAGGAAATGCTGCCGACTGGTATTTCTGGTGTGTGCGCACCAATCACGGTGATCAGAAAACGGCCCGCCTGCTGGCCGAACGGATGATCCTGGAGCATCCATATCCCAATCACTATACCCGCACCATGGAAATCGGCGTAATTCATTTCATGCAGGGCTCGGGTAAGGAAGCCTACGAAAACTTTTTAACCGCCTATCAGAAACACAACGATAGCTATTGTGGCTTGCATGCAGCTCTGCTCGCCGATGAGCTGAATATGACCTTTGAGCGGGATGAACTACTTAAGGAAATCGCAGGACTGTGGAACAAAGATTATGCTTCCGCGGAACTGGCTAATTATTTTCAGCTGATGCTTAAGGAACCGGCCCCCTTCGAATGGGACCCGGATCGGTTTCAGTCATTGATGGTGCAGTTGCCTGAAGGCAGCCCGACCAACTTTTATTTCTTTGCCGGTAAATTCCTGAAACTTCGAGGCCAGGAAGCACTGGCAGAGAACTATCTGCAACTGGCCGCTGCTTCACCTGAAACGGGCAAATATAACTGTGCCCTGGCCAGTCAGTATCTGCGCGCCCTGGACAAAAAAGTCAAACCGCGTCGCATCGAGGAACTCCCTGACGGTTATCACGAAGTGAAACAGCAGTCTGGGCAGGCTGATTATCTGGTCAAGAGAGGCAAATGGAAAGATGCGATCCAGATTTACGACGAAATTCTCAAATCTCACCCGAAGCTGACGGGCATCCTGATCCGCAGAGCTCAATCAAATGAACAGATGGGAGAATACGAGCCAGCGATCGCAGACTACAAACGGGTGATTGAAATTGATCCGGTAAACTGGAAACCACATACATGCCTGGCCATCGTTTACGGAGCGAGCGAACAGGATGAATTTCGCAATGCGCCTCAGTCGCTGCAACACGCACAGCAAGCGTTTGACATGCTGCCGACCAGATACTGGGTTATGTATGGTGCGCTGGCAGTCGCTTACGCCGCACAGGGAGAGTTCGATAAAGCGATCGAGTTTCAAAAGGAAGCGTTGGCACGAGCCCCCACCATGGAAAAAAACGCAGTCAACCGAAGATTACAACTGTTCAATGAAGGCAAACCGTATATAAGGTCTGCGACAGAATGATCTTACGGAATCGTAGATTACTCCGAAGAATTCGCAGTGCTGTTTGTCACGACATTTCAGACATTTTCGCGGAAGTTCTCGCGCCTTGGGATAGTCAAATCCTTTCGGAAAGGAAATGCAGGTCATTGTTCTTCTCAACTTCTTTCAGGCCTTTACCCGATGACTGCAGCCAATCCCGCTTTAGTTCTCTCTTGAATAAGTCGTCGCTCGAATTGGGCAAGAGCAGAGAAAACATGAAATATCAGTTCTCCTGAAGGTGTTGTTGTATCGATGATAACATCACAAATCGAACGAAATCCGATTTCTCGTTGCTTCAGGTCTTCGATCATAGTAACAAGATGACGCAAGGAACGCCCTGGACGGTCGAGCCTCCAAACAAGGAGAGTATCTCCACGTCGCAAGCTTTCCATGCAAAGCAAAAGCCCCGGTCGATCAGCTTTAGCTCCCGAGAGTTTGTCACAGAAGATGTTCTCGCGTTTGACCCCATGTTCTAACGAATCTCTGAATAAGACATCGGTATCAGAAAACGTGATCTGATCTCAGAGATGGTAGACTGGTATTTCTTCATCTGCCTGACCTGCTCCCAGCGGGGATCAGACCGAAACGAACGCCAATGTTTTTCGTGTTCCACTTCATTTTGCGCAGACAGCAGATAGGTCAGGTTGGGAAGCTGATTCCCAATCAGGGTTTCCCCGAAAAAGACAGGAGCCAGACCGGCTTCGCGCATCAGTTCGTCAAGTCGACCTTCGTTGAACATTTCCACTGTCAGCCGCGCCAGCTTCAGATTGGGACTTTCATAGGTGCGCAATTCAAACAGGTGAGGAGTTTCTCCATTCGATAGCTCCAGAACCGGTGAACCGGAGAGTCCCTTCAACAGCTGGCTCTCCATCCGCTGCGATGCGGGAGCCGCTGCGGTCTGAGTAAAATAGTCTTTCGCTGCTTGCTGGAACGTGATATCAGCGATCAGTCGCTCATTCCATTCCCCAAAATCCTGCAGTGAGGAAAAAGGAATTACCAGAGTGAGACATCGATCTTCCTGCATGTTTATGTTTTGAAACACGCCTGTCGGAGAGCCTGTGATACGTTTCAGCGCCGGCAGCAGGGCGTGCTCCAGATAATCACTCAACCGTTTCTGGCATGTTTCGTCTGAAAGATAAAAAGTACGCAGTTCGTAAAATTTCTGCTTTTCAGCAATTGTGTCAGCCGGGAATGCTTGAGTGGCTCTCAGCGCGAAAATCGTCGAAAGTGAGCAGGTCAGAAAACGGCGCCGCTGTAATTGTTCTGAATTCATGGCGTTCATTTTTTCTCTATTTTGTTCCTGTCAATAATCACCAGGCTGCTCCCATCCCGCGAGGCGACATACAGCAGGTGATCTCGGACGGCCGCACCGTAGGTTCTCTGCATCAGAACATTGTCGCGAACGGAAGTCAGGAATTGTGGCTTTTCCGGATCCGAGATATCAACAACGGCAATCCCGTTTCCATCTACCATGGGTAGATAAGCGCGATCGCCTGCTACGACGCAGCGGTTCGGTGCCCCCAGCTGCTTGTCAACCAGTTTGGCATACAGCTTAGGGTTGCCTGCATCGGCTACGTCAAATATCAGAAACGCGTTTTTGTCCCAGTTGACAGAATAATATAGCTCATCCACAACCTGACCGCTGACATGACCAATTTCCGGTCCAAAGACCTGGGTCGTCAGGCGAGGCTGTGCGGGGTTGCTGATATCGATGACGGCCAGTCGGCTCTGCGTCCCGCGGATGGTTCCCACCAGGGCAAAATCTCCGCGCAACAATACGCTGAAGGGTTCGTCAGCCCCAGTGGTTACAGTGGCAGAGCCTACGACCTTCGGGTCCTGCGGATTACGCACGTCGACCACGAAGAGCTTTCTCAAATCGGCATTGGGAATAAAACAGTAACCGTTGCGGTAGGCAAGCTTATACAACCTCCCTTTGCCTCCAATAGCGACAGAACCCAGCAGACGCAGGCTGGTTTTGTCGGTCGCGTCCAGTACCAGCAACTGGCTAGTGTTCATGGATGTCACGTAAATGGTATTTCCATTCCTGTCGAAACCCGAGGCGGCCCCCAGTAGCGAGTGACTGAAACTGGAAACCACCCTGGGGTGAGCGGGATCTTTGATAGAGCAGATTGTCAGCCGCTGTCCCTGTCGACAGGGGATATAGGCATAATCGCCATCAAGATAAATGTCTTCGGCTCCGACCAGGTTGACGGCATCAACCAGTTGTCCCACAACAGGCGATTCAGCGGCAGCCAGCGGCTGGTGTGGTGTCAGGTAGATTACCGCAAACGCGAATACAAAGAAGACTCGATCAGCAAACATTTGAAAACCTTTATTCATGGATGACCTGTTATTGTTGACGACAGTCATTATTAAATTCCAGACACGATCAAAAAACCTGAACCATTACTTTTCCAGAGCCCGTCGATTCAGGATCACCAGGCTGTCGCCTGCGCGAGCCCCGACAAAAACGTATTCACCGCGTGCAGCCAGACCGTATGGTTTTTTCATCAAAGGGTCACTGTATGATGTCACAAAACGGGGAGTTGCAGGATCGGAAATGTCAACCACACCCACGCCATGTCCAGCAATGATCGGAAAATATGCTCGATTCCCAACGACGGCACAACGATTGGGCTTGCTCAATCGGGGGTCGACCAACACACCTTCAATGTACGGCAGTCTGGTATCTGACATTCCAGACAGATTGATCACCATCATGGCGTTATGCGGCCAGCAGGCGATATAAAAGCGGTCATCTACAATGGTTCCAATTGCCTCGGAAAGATGAGGATCTGTCAGTTCCCCCACCATTCGTGGATGGGCAGGATCCGCCACGTTCACCACTGCCAGCCGATTGCTCTTGCCAAACACTGTCCCGACTAATGCATAGTCCCCGTTCATCGTCACGCAGTAGGCTCCATCGCCTTTTGTTGTGACCTGGATATTTCCCACGACGTGTGGGCGAGATTTGTCTCGGACATCCACAATATACAGCTTCTTCTCTCCCTGGTGAGACATATAACAATAGCCGTCTCGATACGCCATCTTGTAGAGGGGACCTGTACTCCCCTTCTGACTGATACGGACTTTTCCCAGCAGTTTCATTTTCTCAGGAACGGTTACATCGACGATAAGTAAAAAATGACTGCTTTGCGACGCGAGATACGCGGTGTTTCCATCCAGGGCAAAACCAGTGACATCGTCCAGGTCCGGATCCCGGAACGTTCCCACCACCTGAGGTTGGGAAGGATCTTTAATGGAACAAATGGTCAAACAGTGCCCTTCACGACAAGGTAAATATGCCAGGTCGCCATTGAGAAAAACATCTTCCACTCCATTCAGATTTTCACTGTCAACCAGAGAACCGACGATCGGCGAGGCTGCAAAAACGACGGCAGCATGAGTCAGGCAAGAGGTTCCGAACAGAATGATGAGAGTCCCTTTAAAAACGGCCTCGACAGCTCGCATAATTTCGCTCCCGATAACTAACAGTGTTACGCTGCTACTGTCACGCAGTACGTAAATTTCATGAATCTATAAATCGCCTGGTCGCGTTGCTGAGGGATCTCTACCAGTCAGCGTCATTCAAGATTAAAGTCGTATGTTGTTTCACCCGCTTTGACCTCTGCTTTCAGCTTGCTGGTGTTGGTGTTATGGTATTTTTGAGGTATGTTTGCAGTTCCCGGCGGTAAAGGAATTGTCTGGTCAAGCTCATCTCTCGTGGAGGGGGGAGAAACAGATACGAGATATTCCCCTGGTGGAACTCCGTTACCATATTGGGACTGTATCTGATAACTCCCGTCTGCGGCAATTGTTGCGATCGCCGCGAAGCCTTTTTCGGCATCTGCAAACGTGATAATCGTATTGGCAGCCGGCTTCGAATTAACCATGACCTGGCCGCTAACAGGCACAACGGAGGGCTGATTCGAGTCCGCACAACCCAATGGGAAGCCACAAAATAATCCACCGGATATCACGATCACGAAGCATTGAACAGACTTTAGACATTGCGACATTACGCCTCTCCTCTCAACATTACATTCAATCTTGACCCATTACAGATCAAGCAGATTTGTTTCTTCCGGGGATATTCCTGACCACTTCAGCAGAACTGATGCATTTCATCCTTGATCACAAATCGGCTCGAGGATTTAGGAACCTATTCAAACCAGTAGCCATTGATAGTCTTCAATACCCCGGTTTTTCCAGCTCGGAATCGGGATTTTGTATCTGGACCCGGATGGCAGTCCCCATTTTCTATCAATTAATATTCACCCAGAACCAGACCATCGTTCCGAACGGCCAGGGGAGTCAGGATCGCGTTAAAATCGATGCTCTCAGAAAGAAATTTCACGCTGCCGTCACCCCTCAGTACGTAAGCCCCACCGGCATGAATTGACTGGATCCCATTGTTCGTTCCATACTCAAGACTGCCGCCGGCATCATTTGTCTTGGTTTTGAAGTTCACTTTGTAGCGAAGCGTGGTGACATTGTGGCAGTCATTGGCAACTGTTGTCAGCCAGTTCGATGTTCCCGGATGTCCGGCAGCGCCTGCTCCCATTGTGAATCCCCAGCGCCAGGAATTTCGTATATCCACCTTCGCACCTGAAGAATCTGTGACGTGGTCAGACTGTTCTCCAACAATAATGGTATTCGACAATCCGTCGGTGAAATCATTGGAACGAATCGACACGTTGGGAGGCATCGCGCCGTTGGAACAGACAACCCCATACAGCCCCTGGATACAGCGGGCTCCGACCGTCGTTGAAATCGGGGCACTTGCGGTGGGGGCCCCGGAAATACCAACATAGGAGGAAGTACTGAATCGAGGAGAGACCGCATCTCTCGAGAGGCTTTCCAGTGTAGAGGAGGGACATTGAAAGCCTGAGATGACTTTATTTTTAAAGGCATCGACTGTCGTGGTTGGTGCCTGGCTTGTTTGACCCCCCCTTGCACCAACGAAAGTCCATTTATTGTAGAGCGCATTCTCTTCTAAAGACGCGTATTGATAAGAGCTTCCAATAGGAAAGCCATTGAACGAGTCGTGGTAGTTGTGCAATGCCAGTCCCAGTTGTTTCAGGTTGTTCTGACATTGTGACCGGCGAGCTGCTTCCCGGGCCTGTTGCACGGCAGGCAGCAACAGGGCGATCAGAATGGCGATGATGGCAATGACCACCAGTAATTCAATCAACGTAAAGCCTTGTTTCTTTTGACGACTCAGTAACATTATTTTTCTCCCGCGTTAATGGATTAGAATACACGCCGGTATTATCCAGAGATTTATGTACGTGGAATGAAGAGGGTTTGTTTTTTTCGATTAAGGATAATAAATGTTTTTGACGATCATAAAATCTCCCACATCAGTTTTGTCGGAAAACCAGTCAGGGCGAATACTCAACTCGTTCAATTGATCTCCATAACGGATGCCATGCAGCGTGCCCGACTCCTCTTCCCATAGCGTAACCCTGCGATTCCATTCACCGGTTTCGTTTTTCTCCTGTGATTCCGCCTGTGCGATCAGTACATCCGAATTGACAGGCGTAAAATCGATATTTTGGTTGTTAAGATGTAACTGCCATTTGCTGGATGCTTCGTTGAAATGTACTTCTACAAAATGTTCGGCCTGCCTGTCCCAATGATTCGGATTGGGAACAGCTCCGCTGAAGCGTTCAGCAACCGGTGTAGCCGAAAACATTATGTAGGATGGACCTTGAACCGGTCCGTTCGGCAACTTTTCCGTATCAGCTCGATAAATAAAAGTCACCTTTGTGCGGCGGAGATAGGAAATTCCCGGAAAAAATGTATTGTTCAATCCCTGAACGGCGGCAAGAAACCGGGGCGATACGTTCTCTGACGGCTGCCAGTGATTTGTGGAGGCCTCCGCAAACATGGTCTCTCCCTCTGACAGTGAAATTTTGTCGCCGGTAGAATCTGCCAGTTCCACTTCACCTTTGAAAACCTGGACGGCTGAGGCTTTTGTCTCGTCGACCTCGACCCCGAACACGGTTCCCAGATCAACGATTGAGCCGCTGGGAGTATCGACGGTAAACCCTTTCCCGGCGGGAGTCGTCACTTTGGCAAACAGCATTCCCTGCATCAGGCTGAGTCTGTTATTCCCAGTGACCTGAAACGAGGAGTGAGGAGAGATCAGAACTTTGACGCCTGTCGGGAAACTCAATTCCAGACTTCCATCTTCCAGCAGACGTTGCTCAACCTGTGGAGGACTGAGATTCTCCCGAGAGGCAATTTCCGTCTGCTCCGTTTCGAAGGAATTCGAATAGACACGGTAGCCAATGTAAGAGAGCGAACTGCAGGTCACTAACAGACAGCTTGTCACCAGCAGTAACATTTTTTTATGGACTGCTTTACTGGATGATGTTTTTCGCTGTTTCCTGATTACGCGCGTCTGCGATAATGCATTTGAAGGAGTTACAGGTATCGGTGAAGCGCTGAGAACCAGGTTGGAATGAATGTCGATCAATTGTAGATAAACTGTCTGGGCTTCCGGGTCCTTGCGAATCAGATCGGCGAGTTCCTGCTCCTGTGCAGGCGTTGCTGTTTCGTCCATCACATCGAAGACCAGTTTCACAAGTCGGGCGTGTTTTTTGAGGAGGCGACTCATGATTCACGATCCTCCGACATTTTACGTTCAATACACTGAAATAACAGTTTGCGGATCCTGCCTAACTGCTGATAAATATTCCTGCGCGTACAACCCTTCTGCTCAGCAGCATCCTGTGCACTTTCCTGCGAGTTGTAATACAGATCAAGCAGCTTCAGGTCCTGCTGATCCAGTTGCTCTTTGCATTCTTCCAGAAACTCCTGTCGCAGCTCCAGAAGCTCATACCTTTCTTCTCTGCGGATGGAGAGTTCTTTAATCAATTGCTCATCAAAACCGACGATGAAACGTCTTTGCTTTCGCAGAGATTCCAGTACAACCAGACGGGCAATCCCACAAGCCCAGCGTGTGAAATCGCGATCCGGCTGAAACTCTCCAAATTTCTGCCACAGAACCACCGAAGTTTCCTGCATGACTTCGTCGGCATCTGCTTTTCTGGGAACCAGGGAATAGATATACCTGTATACATGAGGGTATGCTGCTGAGTAATATCGCATAAAGGGACAATGATCGAGCTGCGGCATTACCTCTTCGTCATCAGGAATTTGAGACGAAGGATATTTTTGGCGAATGATATTGTGTGTATACATAGTTGCGTACCTGAAGCCGTGGTCAAAAAGACTGAGCTACTTGTATCGCAGTAAGCACGGGTAAATGGAAAAACAAATTGATTGGTTTTGTTAAATTAACGGAATCTGAACAGTTTTGAGTCTGCAAAAAAAGACCGAATTTCTGTTCAATATAGCGTTTTTATTATGATCTGAGTTCGGTTTATTGAAAAACGTCAGCAGGAATTCGTGGAAGAAAGAGAGTGCTGACGGGGAAAAGCAACGATCATAAAGTGACTGGTACAACCATTCCCAGACAGTGCCGTCTTCGGAACTTTCGAGGAAATTTGAAAGGCAAAACCCAGTTTCTTCTGAATGGCCCTGAACGCGTTTTTCCGGGGACTTGTCGCCGAGGTGGCTTTATGCAGTTCTGTTTCCGTAGAAACAGAGTAAGGCGGTGAATTTTGTTCGAAATTCCCTGGAACGCGACCTGACTTTGGAACATCGGGCCTATCGTGTCCAGGGATAATCCCGTTCTACACAACAGAAGTAGTGTGTGATCTTCTCTCATAAATCCCGACTGACTTGAGAGATCATCGATCTGGTGAGTTAGTTTTGGTGGGGCCAGATACTACACTGTATAGACTACTTCGCTGCGTTGATGAATGTCACCGGACAGAAAGTTGTGAAGTCAACTGGCAGCGACAGAGTCTGTTCTGAGTTCTTGAATGACAGCGGTGTGTCTGCACATAGAGTTCGAAAAAGTCGCTGCTGATGAGTCCGAGAATCGGACACTTTCACTGCTCCGAAAATCGTTCGTTTTCGCGGACAGCAAGAAAATCAGTATCTCATAACTTTACTCTACACGTAGTGATTTCGAACTTGCTGTAAGTGAAATCAAAATCTTTTATTCGTCTGGAGATTCCCGCTTTCGATATTACAGGTCGATTCCAATCCTAAAAGGAGTTCTTGATCTGTATCATCAATCGTTCAATTCAATTGATGGCTGGTCAATCATCTCGTCACCTGGATGCCTGCTCCTGGTGACATTCGTCGAGGGCTGATGGCTGTTGCGGCTATCATATCAGGATTGAAGTCCACGTCAGCTTTTTATCATGATCAGCAAAGATTACAGGTCAATTACCAGTGTCCATTTCGGCGACGCATGCTTTGAGATACCATAGTGGAATGATTTTCGCGGATCATCTGAATTCGTCCCGGGAAATCGAGTTCGACTACTCCAGTAACAGTGAGAGATCAAATGAAATTGTCAGTGGATGTGATTTCAGATGTCATCTGCCCCTGGTGCTATATTGGAAAACGCCGACTTGAAAAGGCAATCAGGGATCTGGATGACCAACATGAAATTCAGGTGCGCTGGCATCCCTTTCAACTCAATCCATTGATGCCAAAAGCCGGGATCAGTCGCAAAGAGTATCGTACGAGAAAGTTTGGAAGCTGGGAGCGCTCAAAAGCACTGGATGCCAGGGTGGTCGCCGTGGGTGCAGCGGAAGGAATTCATTTCCATTTTGACGCGATTGATAAAACACCCAATACGGTTGACGCGCACCGACTCATTGGGTTGGCCGAGCAGCATGGTTGCCAGGATCAAGTTGTTGAATCCCTGTTTCAGGCCTATTTTGTCGAGGGTCAGGATATAGGCAACCACCAGACGCTCATACAAGTCGTGTCTGCAGCAGGCCTGAATCGACAGGCTGCAGAGGCACTGCTGTTGTCTGATGACGGGATGGATGCGATGGACCAGGGCAAAATTCTGTCTCAGCAACACCGGATTGACAGCGTTCCCTGTTTTATTATCGACCGGAAAATAATTATCTCAGGGGCAGAGCAACCTGAGGTATTCCTGGCTGCATTCACGCAGATCGCTGCTACTTAGCCCTGGAAGCATTCCCACCCTGTCTTTTAGACTGTGTCCAGTTTAACTGTAGCCTCTCCAGGTTCATTCGGACCGTGTATAATAGATCGAGAGACGCTATGGTTAATTGCGATACGCTTTAGAAAGATCCGGTCATGCCACCGTTAAAACTGATATCGAAGTATCTGCTCGCGATGTTCATGATCGGAGCGGGCACAATGCACCTGGTCAATCCTGGTTTCTTTCTGAAGATCATGCCGCCATACTTTCCTCTGCATGATGAACTGGTATTTGTGAGCGGTGTCTTTGAGATTCTGCTGGGAGGACTGCTGCTGGTTCCGCGGTTTTCTCATCCGGCGGCATGGGGGATCATGATTTTGTTGATTGCGGTGTTCCCCGCAAATATTTATCTCTATCAGCATCAGGATATCCTGCCGGCCCCTCCGATCATTCACCTGCTGCGGCTCCCATTGCAGGGAGTATTCATTCTCTGGGCATACTGGCATACCAGAAAAGATTCGCTCACAGGCACACCGGATTAAGCGACCCTTGACGGACGGGAGGCCGAATAAGGTTCTTTCATGTGCTTTTCGTATCATGCCCGATCCTTATGCTTCAATCATCCCGATTCCGTCACAAGAAGTTTGCAGGCTGCAGAAAACTTGAACGTCAGTCAGGGCGAGGGAGTGAGCATCCTGCCGGGGCCGATGGAATATCAGGTTACTGTCACTGCTGGTTTTTATTGAAAGAAAAATAAGCTGTGATTCCTGAAAAGAGTCAACAGTCAGTAGATAAGATTTCGACAAGAAACAGACACAGCATGACCGCAGCTGGCAGCAGCGTATTCGCTCAATAGATTGTTAATTGGACCCGAATGATTAAAAAATCAGGATTTTTAAACAAATCTCCTATGGAAGCTTACTCCATTTATAAAGTAAGGCTCTCGTTCAGCCCGAATTGCCATTAATTGACAGGGTTGGTTCCCAGAGTCCAATAAAGTGAGTGCATTTCTTTCACAGTGTTCTTCATGTGTTTTAGCCATTGTTGGAATCTTGAGCATGCAGATCCAAATGATTAAAAGCGACATTATTGCTCTGGCAATGCAACATTATTCCAACTGCCATCTATGTGAGCATCATTGCGGTTGCAACCGCACTCAAGGTGAATCCGGGTTCTGCAAAGCAAGTTCAGAAGCTCGTGTGTTTCGGCACCGCGTGGAATATGGTGAGGAAATGGAACTGATCCCCTCTCATCTGTTTTATCTGTCTGGTTGCGATTTACGATGTGCATTTTGTATTGCTGAAGAGAAGGCATTTAATCCTCGGATAGGAACCGTTCTCACAACGGAATTTCTGGAAGCAGCAATCGAACAGGGAAAATCGCAAGGGGCTCACAATATTCAATGGGTGGGAGGAGAACCAACCATTCATATTCCCGCCATTCTGGAAGCAATGAGTGGCTGTTGCAATCTGCCTCGTGTTGTCTGGAAGTCTGATTTTTATGGCACCCCCGAGGCATTTCAACTATTGGAACCCATTGTTGATGTATTCGTCGCGGATTTCAAATTCGGAAACAATACCTGTGCCAGACGTATTTCCAAAGTGAATTCGTATGTTGAAACGCTTCAACGCAATTTAAAACAGGTTTTTAGCCACTCTGATTTAATTGTGCGGCATTTATTATTGCCGGAACACGAAGAATGCTGTTTTCGTCCCATTGTCGACTGGATCGCCGTTAATCTGCCTGGTGTTAAATTCAGCATTCGAAACGGATATCTCCCGAGGTGGCAGGCCAGGCATTATGTGGAACTGTCAAAGCCACTTGAAACGAGAGCCGCGGACTCAGCGATCGCTTATGCTGAGTACCGGGGTTTGAATTTAATTACCTGACACAATCATTACGTTCGCTCGTAAACAACTCGTTGAGGAAAAAACATGGAAGCCGAAGATGAATCCAACATGACGGAACTGGAAATTCTGCCCGATGGTCGGATTTGTGTATTTGGAGCCTCTCGGGAAGTGCTGGAGATCTTTCAAGCTATGCCGATGCTGTCTCAGGATACGATTTTCAAACGCTTGAATCAGATCCATATCAGTGATCCACACGATGTTTCAACGCCCCTAACGGCAACGAAGTTGAAAATGAGAGAGACTCCGAGGAAGAATTCATGAGTGAAGAACAGCTTGAACGTGATCGGCAAAATAATATAACTCGAAAGCACAGGCTTAAATCGGCGACTTCAATGGAAGAGCGTAAACAGGTAGCGCGTGTCTCGGATGCCCAGCAGGAACTGGATGTTTTGATTCGTGCCAGATATCCCATCATTTATGTCGTGACCTGGGAAGAAGAGCGAGTCGAACGTGCTTTACGCCAGATTGCAGCATCGCGGGAAAAGAAACTTTTCACCTGGACGATCACGCAGGGGATCATCAAATCAGGAGCTGAAGCACAAAAAAGCAAATCCGGGTGTGGAAATACCTCTGACCCACTGGCGGCATTGGATGATGTAATCCATCAGGTTGAACCAGCCATTTATCTGTTTAAGGATTTCCACCGTTTTACCCAGGATGAACGTGCCAATCTTTCGGTTATCAGACGGTTGAGAGATGTCGCCTTTCATTTACGAGACACCTACAAAACCATTGTGATTACCTCACCTCTACTGCAAATCGCTCCGGAATTGTCGAAGGATATTACCTTGCTGGAGTTTGGGTTGCCCGAGCCTACAGAGTTCAATCAATTGCTGGATCGGATTATTGATGACGTGAAAGATAATCCCAAAGTCACGATCAATCTGGAAGGGCTTTCACGTGAAAAACTTTTGAGGGCCGCCCGGGGGCTGACTTTAAGAGAAGCAGAGAATGTATTTGCGAAAACGCTTGTCACCGATGGAAAACTCGACGCGGACGATATCAATATTGTCTTCAGTGAAAAAGAACAAATCATTAAAAAGAGTGGTTTATTGGAATATTGTGACACGAAAGAAAAATTTAATAACGTGGCCGGTCTGGAAAACCTGAAAGACTGGTTGAGCAAAAGAGCCATTGCCTTTACTGACAAAGCCAGAAAATTTGGATTACCTTCTCCCCGCGGAGTCCTGTTGCTGGGAGTACAGGGTTGTGGAAAAAGTCTGTGTGCCAAGTCCGTATCTCAATTATGGGGACTTCCCTTATTGCGATTTGATCTGGGGAGAATGTTCAGCAGTCTGGTGGGGTCAAGTGAAGAAAACGTGAGGCAAGCCATTCAAATCGCAGAGAGCGTTGCCCCTGTTATTTTGTGGGTTGATGAAATAGACAAGGCACTGGCTGGTTCCACTGATTCGGCAGGCAGCGATGGCGGAACATCCGCACGCGTTTTTGGAACATTATTGACCTGGTTATCAGAAAAAACATCTCCCGTATTCGTGATTGCCACCGCAAACGATATCAGTCACCTGCCACCAGAACTACTACGAAAAGGTCGACTGGATGAAATCTTTTTTATCGACCTGCCTAATGTGCATGAACGTCGTGATATTTTCAAAATCCATATTGCCAGGCGCGGCAGAGACACCACCCAGTTTGATCTGGATAAACTAGCTCAGGTAACGGAAGGCTTCAATGGTGCCGAAATCGAAGAATCCATTGTTTCGGCTTTGTTTGATGCCTTCAGTAATCAATCAAAGTTATTAACAGAGCATATCGTTCAGGCTGTTGCAGAAACGATACCGCTTTCCAAGACGATGAGTGAAGAAATCAACGGCTTGCGAACGTGGGCATCGGGACGTGCCCGTCCTGCCACAAGAGGTAATACTCAAACGGAAAATGAATCGCGTCGCAAAATTGAATTTTAAGATACGTAGAATATGGAATGCTGTTCCAGCGGCAGAAGAGATGACGAATGGATATTCGTAAATCCTGAATAAACCGAGGAGGTCTATTATGAGTTCCGTGATTGTTGTGGCTCCTATCATTATTGCCAACTGGCCAGCCATCGCTGCAGCGGTAGCGGCGGGCGTGGGGACTTTGGGATTTTCTGTCATTAATACCGCCGAACTTCAGTCCGCTATGAGTGAGAATGTGACCCGCGAAGAAATTGAAGTCGAAAACAGTGAAATTCTCGACAGTGCGGCAGGAACCGGAGAGCAGATGGTCGTCGAAAAAGATGGTATCAAAGCAACCTTCACACGCGATGCACGCGGGGCGCTTAAAATCTGCATGGAAGGGAAGGGGAAGTCAAAGACGGAATTACGCCAGATGGGTGAAGCGCTGATGGGGCGGGTCACACAGCAATATGCTTACCATCGAGTGGTGACCGAACTCAAACAGCGAAATATGACTATCGTTGAAGAAGGTATGACCGAAACCGAATCCGTGAAAATACGCATCCGAAACTGGTAAAGGAATGGAAGATGGCTCAAGAAGAACTGGAAATTGAAATCGACAAGTTCGGGAAGGTGACCGTTAAGACCATTGGTATCAAAGGTCCGCGCTGTCTGGAAGTAGCGGAATCGTTCGTCCAGCTTCTGGGGCAAGAAGAATCCCGTGAACTGACGAACGAGTATTACGAAGCGGAACAACAGGTTCGATCTCATATCGACATTAAACGAAAATACTGATGTATTTTGTTGATCATCATCTCTAAGAGCTGAAGCCGAAGATGCAATGTCCGAGTTGCCAATTTGAAAACATGCCAGGCAGTGCCCTTTGTGCACGCTGTCGGACATCGTTGAAGCTGGCTGATGCTGACATTGATCTACACCCCCCGCGCGCCCATCGGAGAACACTCCGTTTCCCGGGTTGGGCTCGTATTAAAATTGCGACATCAGAACTGCTGTCAGATCAAATCGATCACTCGATCGATTTTCTGTCCTACGGGGGGGCGCTGCAGTTCAGTAGACACATGATCGTTCGCTGGTTGATACCTGGTTGGCCTCAATTGACATTTAATCGCCTCTTCCGTGCCAGATTCTTTTTCTGCGGATACTGCTTTTTTTTGATATTCGGTATTCTGCTGATGGGAACGATTCTGGGCGCGTGGTTGATTGGAATGGCATTCGCAATGCATTTCGGATCAATCGCTGACGCTGTTTTCACCGCGAAGTCAACAATGATTGAAAGACTCGGGGCAGGAAGCCTGCTCGGACTCTGTCTCTTCCTCTTGCTCTACCTGCCTGTGGGATGGAGCATCTCGCGATTTGTTCGCCCGCAAATTCTGGTAAATAATATCGGTTCTTTCCAGGCCGGAGATATTGTGTGGATCTGGCAGGATGCAGAACCCGTCCCGGGAGAATATCTTCACTATGTGAATTCGAGTGCCTTGATTAATAATTCAATTCCTCAGTACCGGACTAATGGCTCCGGTGTGAGCCTGGTCCTGGCAGGACCGGGGCAGGTTGTCAGCATCGAAAATGGAATATTATTGATCGATGGTAAGTCCTGCCCCGTTTCAATAGACGCTCAATTTACCAGGGACCAGAAGATAACCTTCAAAGTTCCGGTGAATTCCTGGTTTATTGATCCGACGGGACGCATTCCCGTCCCGAATGCTTTGATTACTGAGCAGAACATTCAGCAGGTGTGCCTGATCCAATCGGTAAATATTCGTGGCCAGGTGATCTACCGTTCCTATCCGTTTTCCCGGATTACATTCTTTTGAATATCCGTTCGTGAAAGGTTTGACCGTGCGTTTCGATAAATTGGAATTTGGGCCTGCTCCAGAAGATTCTGGGAATGAAGCTCCGTTACCTGTTGAGAAAGACTTTTCCTACTGGTTCCGGGAAGCGGATACGAATCGCCGGATCGGCCAATATGAAAACGCGTTACGCTATTATTCCCGTGCGTTAGAAGAAGATAAAGCACAAGTCCTGGCCTGGGTCGGACAGGTCCAGATGCTGGTATTACTCTCTGAGTACCCGCAAGCCAGGTTGTGGAGTCAGAAAGCGCTCGAGCTGTTCCCCAATAATCCGGACCTGTTATCGGCCCAGTCTCAAGCGGAGTGCCGACTGGGTAATATCAGTACGGCACTTAAACTGAGCGATGCCGCATTGCTTCAGAGAGGCGAATCTGCCTATCAATGGCAAGTACGCGCAGAACTCTCGGTCGCCACAAAGAAAACTGGTGATATCCCGAGTTTTGACAAGGCGGAACTCGCCAACCGAGACTGGCTGGTTTCTCTCGAATCTTCCATCATTTATCTGTTTTATGATTGCTACAGTAAAGCGCAGCAGCGTGCCAGAGTCGCAGTGGAAAAAGCACCTGATGCCTGTTATTGCTGGTATATCATGGGAGTCTGTGGACAGAAACTCGGATTCATTGAATCCGCTCAAAGGAATTACTCTCGTTGTCTGGAATTGTCTCCGCACCACAGAGAAGCGGAACAGCGATTGTTTGAGATTAATCAGAGCGGCTGGAGTGTAGGTCGACTTCTCAGGCGCATGATTGGCAGGAAATAGAAAAGCCGGATATCGATAATAACGAAGTGCCACATCAGGTACAGTAACCTTGGGGGCTGTATCAGCGGGCATATTTAATGATTCAAATATGCTGGGATAATTAAAATGAGCTGGACGCTGGAAAAGATTCTGAAAGGTGCTCGATCATTTAAGGCAAGCGATATCCATCTGGTACGCGGGTTGTCTCCCTCTCTGCGGATACATGGTGAAATCCGCCCGTTTGATGGTCCCCCTCTACTCAAAGAGGATCTGATTAATCTGTATCAATCTGTTCTGAATGAGAAGCAGAAGAAATTCTTCGAGGAGAACTGGCAGGTTTGTTTTTCTGATTATACGGAAGGAGTTGGACGATGCCGGGTGAGCGTGTATTATCACTCGGGGATCCCGGAATTCTCGATTCGCTTATGTGAATCCAGTGTCAGAAGTAAGGAAGAATTAAGACTTCCTCCCGTGATTGACGAGTTGACACGCCTGCCAGGTGGATTAATCCTGGTCACTGGTCCTACCGGTATGGGAAAAACGACAACGCTCAATTACATGATCCATTCAATCAACCAGCAACGTCGTGCCAAGATCGTCACGATTGAAGATCCGGTTGAATTCACGCACGATAATATCCGCAGCATCGTAATTCAGCAGGAGATCTTAGGAGATGTGTTGAACTTCCAAAGTGCACTAAGACATGTATTACGCCAGGACCCGGACGTCATTGTGATCGGTGAAATGCGGGATTTGGAAACAATTGAAACAGCGCTGATTGCTGCAGAAACCGGACACCTGGTGATTGCCACGCTACATACACCTGACTCAATTCAAACGATCCAGAGAATCTACAGTGTCTTTCCCGCCGAACAGCAAAACTCCATTTCAGTTCAATTAGCCAATAGCATCCAGGCGATCATATCGCAAAAGTTACTGCCGCATGCCACAGGCACAGATCGTTTGCTGGCTTGTGAAATTTGTATTGCCACTCCTGCCATCCGAAATCATATTCGGGAAAAGCAGGCACATCAAATTTACAGCGAAATGCAAACAGGCCGCAAACATCAAATGAAAACGATGGATCAGATTTTGATGGAACTCTACCAGGCCGGCGAAATCACTTATGACGTCGCGATCTCCAATGCGCGCGAACCAAAGGCGATTTTGTCATCGACGAACAAATCTGATGCCGGTTGAACCAACCAGGATCAATATCCTGTCAAATCCCAAGATCGTGAAGGAGGTTTGACGAGTTGATGAAAATGGGACTTCAGGGCATGTTCTTGCCAGGCAGCGTGGGGATACCGCACTGATGTCTGCCGATCGGCAACCCTGATTGCAGCGATAAAGAAACCGGCCACCGGAACCGCTGATTTGCTGTCAGGTACACGCCAGCGACATCACCAGGGAAGAGCCTTACTTCTCGCTCGTCAGTTCAAACGTGAACTCATTCTCGCCGGACTGGATTTCTTCCTCCAGCTCCGTTTTCGTGTTGTACCGGGCGGGGACGTATTGCTCCAGAATCGGAATTTTTTCTCCAGGATTGGATTCATCAAATTTTCCCGGCACTTCACGTCTGGCAGTGATTTGTATCTGTTTTGATCCCGGGGTGACTTCCAGACTGAACTGGCCGTTTTGAATTTTCCCGCCCGCGCCAGAAGCGACACCCGCTGGATCGCGAAAGACAATCCGGCCATCTTCCAGCGGTTTTCCATCCAAGGTGACAGTTCCCGAAACCTGCGGCAATCCCGTGCCCGAGCTCAGCATTCCACAGCCCAGGCCTGGCAGGCACAAACAACTAACCAGAAAACCCAACAGCAATGTTCTAGGTAACATTCTCATCCTTCTTACTCAGCAGGGTTCATCCTTATCTCCGTCCCTGTAAGGCCGGAGCGAAGGAACTGCTTTCATCGGTGGTTTATAGTGAATGGTCTTTGCCTCACCAGGCACGAACAGAAATTGCATCGCAGCCCGTCCGGAAGCTGATGCGCCAGAGATTCTAGAATTCTCCAATGACTTCGCCACCTTCGCGAGTGCTTAACGCCTGCCAGGTCGGCATATGGATACTGTCTGAGACAAATCGAACGGCTCCGTCACCCATGAGAACCATGACCCCACCGGTGTGATAACTGCGGGCGTAATTGTAAGCCGGTTGACTACTCCCTTGCGGTTCACAGGGAGCTTGCAGATTATCTTCTGTTTTGCAGGCATAAATCTGATCTGGTACCGTAGTGTTGGGGCGTTCCCGCGTTGTGAAACCGAATTCACCATGAGCGCCACCATTCCAGTAAGATCCCGGTTCACCAAACGCGGATGCGACGGCTCCCGAGCGGGCAATCACTTCGCCCATTAACATCGTGTTGGAAGTCCCGTCCACAACATCACGCATTCGCGTACTCGAACAATGCCAGAACATTCCCAGTAAATTGGATCCCTTGATCTGCCCCGTCCCCGTACTGACCACATAATTCCCGACGAACCCTCGATTAATGACCGGTCCACCTGGATTCGAAGGGCACATGGCTGTGGCCACGGGAGTAGACGCGATGCTGAGTGGTGTCTGATGCGTATAGGTATTGTTGGTTCCCATATATCCGCCACTGGCCTGGTGATCTTTATGGTGAGTCCAGTAAGCGTTGTATAATGTCGCTTGTTCGAGTTGCGGCAGCAGATTGTGGAAGAAAGTATCCCGGCGCGTTATTTCCGCGGCACCTGTTCCACCGACTTCTCGATACCCATAGGGGAAGACGCTATGAGCATCGTGATAGTTATGCAGCGCTATCCCGAATTGCTTCATATTGTTTCTGCAAGAACTCCGCCGGGCTGCCTCACGGGCCTGCTGGACCGCCGGGAGCAGTAACGCAATCAGAATGGCAATGATCGCTATGACCACCAGTAATTCAATCAGTGTGAATCCCCGTTTCCCGGCGAGAGGCGGATGATGAACTTCAGCACGCATAAAAAACTCCTAAAGCTGGAAGAAGACAAGCGGTATATAATGGTTAATTAGCACATTTATCCAGTGTTGCCATTTTATACCAAACTTAATGCCAGGGCAACATACTAAACAACCTTGCTTATTTCTCACACAAGCAATAACTCTGAAAAAGAGCACATTTCAGCAATACTCTGTAAGATGGACACTCAGTGTAAAGTTCCCCAGAACAAGGGGGCCTTTCACAATGGGAAAACACTTCAAAGTACCCGAAGCTGCCGCGTGTCGGTCTGAAGCCTGATAAATGTCTGACGATTGGGGCACCTGTCTGCAGCGCTAAAGAAACCAGCCATACAACCGCTAACTTGCTATCAGGTAACCATTTGCTACACTGGGGATTCGTGTACACTCCATTGGTTCCTCAACTGGCTCTCCGATGAATGATTTGTAGATGCTGTAGCAGAGACGGCCCATGTATAAGATCGATAAAGCAACCAACCGAATTATTGAAGTTGACTCTCCCAAATTCTCAGAACTTGGTTTTACCGAACGGCACCATCTGCAGGAGTGGCTGGCCCACACGCCCGCTGCCCTGGGAGAAGAGTTGCTGATCATCCAGAAAGAGTTCGACGGCTTCGATGACACCAAAGAGCGTCTGGACCTGTTAGCGCTCGATAAAGACGGCAACCTGGTCATCATCGAAAACAAACTCGACGACTCCGGCCGCGACGTGGTCTGGCAGGCCCTCAAATATGCCAGTTACTGTTCCACATTCACCAAAGAACAGATCATAAAGTCCTACCAGGAATTCCTGAACAAGAGCGGCCGCAGCGATGAAGACGCCGCCTCAAATGTCATCGAATTTCTGGAATTCTCCGATCTCGAAGAAGTCGTCCTCAACAGCACGAATACACAGCGTTTGATGTTTGTCGCCGCCAACTTCCGAAAAGAAGTCACAAGTACGGCACTCTGGCTGCTGGGTAACGGAATCTCGCTGCAGTGCATCAAAGTTACTCCTTATCGCCACGAGACGGACCTGTATCTCAATGTCGAGCAGATCATTCCCACGCCAGAAGCGGAAGAGTTGATGATCAGCATCAACGCGAAAGCCAAGGAGGAAAAAGAGACGGTGGGTAAGCAGCACAGCCGCTATCGGGTTCGTCTCCAATACTGGGAGCAGGCCGTCATTGCCTTTCACAAAAGCGATTGCCACCTGTTTGAAAATATCAGCCCCAGTAAAGACCAGTGGATCAGTGCCGGGTCAGGTGTCAGTGGTTGCACCTTTACCCTCATCTTTGGAAAATCGGAATCACGCGTCGAAGTCATTATGGGACGTTCTGATTTGAAAGAAAACAAGTTGATCTTTGATGCGTTAGCCTCGCAAAAAGTAATCCTGGAAGAGAAGTTCGGGCATCCGTTAATCTGGTATCGCAATGATGATAAAAAAGTATCGCGTATCCAGTATCCTCTAGATATTGATGGCTACGACAAAGAAAACTGGCCGACACTGATCGACTGGATGGTCAAGCACATGACCCGACTGGAAAAAACCTTCAAACAGCCCCTGCTCGAAGCCGCTGAACAGATGAAGAAAACCCTGCAGGAACCAGTCAACACCGTCTGATAAACGGTCCGTCGAGACATTCGTGTCATTTCGAACCCTTCGAGAACACAAAAACCGGGTGGCAGGGTGGCTTGCCGACAGTGAATACAGAACCCCGGACAGACATCTGAAAACCGCATTGATCATCAGCACCAGGGAACCATAATGGCGAAGAAAAAAGCAGCCCCCCAAAAGAGTGACAAAGGGTTTGAGGAGTCCCTCTGGGATTCCGCGAATCGGCTGCGGGGCAGTGTGGAATCTTCCGAATATAAACACGTCGTTCTCAGTCTGATCTTCCTCAAGTTCGTCTCCGACAAATTCGAGGAACGCCGCGCGGAACTCATCGACGAAGGCAAAGGCGACTTCACCGACCAGGTCGCGTTCTACACGATGAAAAACGTCTTCTACCTGCCGGAGAAATCCCGCTGGAGCTATATCCAGCAGCAGGCCAAGCAGGGGGATATCGCTCTCAAGATCGACACCGCGCTGACCCAGGTCGAAAAGAACAACGTCTCGCTCAAAGGGGCACTGCCGGACAACTACTTCTCACGTCTGGGGCTCGACAGCAGCAAGCTGGCCGCGCTGATCGACGCCATCAACAAGATCGACACCGTCAAAGACAAAGAGCAGGACGTCGTCGGCCGCGTGTATGAATACTTCCTCGGCAAATTCGCGGCTTCGGAAGGCAAGCTGGGGGGCGAATTCTACACGCCCAAGTGCATCGTCAACCTGATTGCCGAAATGATTGAACCCTATAAGGGGAAAATCTACGACCCCTGTTGCGGCTCGGGGGGCATGTTCGTGC